>JBLIKA010000008.1:0-58606 GCA_047637355.1 Glaciecola sp.
ATCATCATGACAGTTTCATGACGACCATATTTTTTACTGAGTTAAAAAATATCAATAGGCTGAGGAAGTAGTGGAGCCACCATTTTAGCAACATATCGAAAAAGCTGAATCCGCGTAGTTCCATTGCGCCATGCGACCCCTATATCTCTGAAGGCATTGTCTTCAGCAGGCAAACTAACTACATCGGTGCCATTTAATATATTTTGTTGTAATGCCATTTCCGGCAAAAATGTATAACCCATGTCACTATTAACCAATGATACAAGCGTATGTAAACTATTCGCGGTCAACGAGCTCACTTGTTCTTTGTGTTTCAAACCACAAGCACTCACCGCATGCTCGGTTAAACAATGTTCTTTTTGCAAGAGAAAGATACTATCCTTGGGCAGTGAATCAACCGACGGTGCTGTTTTGAGGTCTTTCGCACTATTTTTGTGAGCAATTAAATGAAACGGATCGTGTCCTAAAATAAGTTGACGGCAACCAGGTGTTTGCATCGGAAGCGCAAGGATGAGTAAATCTAGCTCACCATCGCCAAGCCTGCTGAGTAAATTATCGGTTGTATCTTCATGCAACTGCAGTTTGATATCTGGCAAATTAGCATGAATTGTTCTTATAAGGCCTTCAAATAAAAATGGTGCAATGGTTGGAATGACGCCCAATCTTAGTGTACCTGACTTCCAGTCACCAGCTGACTCAGCAAATTCAATCCATTCATGTGTTTGACTAAGTAAAAGTTTACTTTTTTCGACAAGCGCTTCACCAAAATCGGTAAAAACGAAGTTTTTGTGCTCTCGTTCTAGCAATTGTTGACCAATGCCATCTTCGAGATTTTGCACTGCAGCGCTTAAAGTAGACTGACTGACGTTACATTTTTCAGCGGCACGATGAAAGTGCTGCTCTTTATGCAGCACTGTTAAATAATATAGATGTTTTAAATTAGGTAATTTCATTGGATTAGTCTATACCAACTAAAAACTATACTCCAAAGGAAAAAGTTAAAATAAAGAAGAAAATGATAGACAGCGACGCGCCTGCAGGAAGCGTTACTATCCAAGAAATGATAATGCTACGAATTACTTTACCATTAAGTGCTGCAACACCTTGCACTATACCCACACCTAACACTGCACCCACTAAGGTTTGCGTCGTAGAAATAGGCAAGCCTGTTCCTGATGCAATCAGGACCGTAGTAGCTGCAGCCAATTCAGCGGCAAAACCTTTACTTGGGGTTAGATGCGTAATCCCTTGACCAATTGTTTTCATGACGCGATGGCCGAACAAGGCTAAACCTGCCACGATCCCCAAGCCACCTAGAGGTAATATCCACCATGCGAGGTCCGCATTATCTAATATAGCACCGTCATTACTCACGACACTAACAACTGCTGCAAGCGGGCCAATTGCGTTTGCTACGTCGTTCGAGCCATGTGCGAATGCCATACAACAAGCCGTTAGCACCATTAATATCGCAAATATCTTCTCGACATTAGCGGTTTGTTCTTCGGTGGTTAATGCTTCTTCAACATGCAGACGGCGGATTAATACCATACCTATTAAACCAACAACAACGCCAATGGCAATTGCCAACATATAGCCTTGTTCGGCAGGTAGGCCTAAGCCAACATGCTTGAGACCTTTCTTAATAGTCACTAGTGACATAATAAATCCAGCAAGCCCCATATAAATAGGAACATATTTCACTGCATAAATAAGTGGTGTAGAACGGTCAAAAATAAGCTTCTTAGCGCTCATATAAATAAGTATCGCAATGAGACCAGATATCGCAGGAGTTACAACCCAACTGCCAACAATGCCGCCCACTTTGCCCCATTCAACAGCATCAGGACTGACACCTATTGCTGTAAAACCAATAATTGCGCCGATAATGGAATGCGTAGTCGACACTGGCCATCCGAAATAGGACGCAACCGCCAACCATATGCCAGCAGATAGTAATGAGGCTATCATTCCCAAGACTAGGTATTCTGGAATATCAGTAAAATATGAGACATCAATAATACCCTTGCGAATAGTCGATGTAACTTCGCCGCCAGCGAGATAAGCACCTGCAAATTCAAAAATCATTGCAATTATGATGGCTTGCTTGAGAGTGATTGCTTTTGAACCTACTGAGGTGCCCATTGCATTTGCAACATCATTAGCACCTATGCCCCAAGCCATAAAAAAACCAACGACTGCAGCCATAACGACCAACAGAAAACCGTAACTTGTAATTATATCCATAAATTAATAGAGCCTAGAGGTGGGAATTTTACCGATGAAATTATAGTGATCAACCTTGTATTGGATGACCTGCGGTCAATTTGTCCATAAACAAAACTGTTAAGAAATTTGGAAATCATAGCTGTGATTCAAAAGTGAGACGCCAGTATGGTACAACATGAGAGAATGAGCGCAAGCGTTCAAAAGTATAAAAATATAGAAAGTGACTTACTTCATTAATTTTTTAACGATTTTTTTCATCGAAGAGTGCCGAACGTCTTTTCCATAAGTAAGAAAGAGTATGTATTCGCACAAGTTTTTACAGCGATCACCAATTCGCTCTAAAGAACGGATTGCCCAAAGCACATCAAACCATTTCTGCATTTCGGTGTGATCGTTTTGCATTTCATTTGCCGTTTGTTTGAGCAACTCTTTATGTTTTTTATCAATAGCATCGTCTTGCTCATAAACAGCAACTGCTGACTTCTCATCTTGGCGTGCAAATGCATCAAACGTTCCGCGCATCATAATCACGACCTTTTCAGCAATCATTAGCATGCCGCCTAAGACGATATCAGAGGGGGGTAATTTGTCTTTGGTTACCAATTTAGCAATACGACATATCTCATCGCCAATTCGCTCAATATCAGTTGTTGCACGAGACACTGTCATTATTAATCTAAGATCACTCGCCGTTGGGTTACGTTTAGCGATAATCCGCATGCACTCATCATCTATCTGCACTTCCATCGAGTTAATTTTCAAATCATTTAGCAACACTCGCTCAGCTAAACTCGCATTATTTTCGCGAATGGCAGTAATGGTATTAATTAACTGCTGCTCAACTTCGCCACCCATGGTTAAAACAGAGTTGGTCAGGTTCTCAAGTTCTTGATTGAACTTGCCTGATATGTGCGTATTTAACTCCAAATGTCTTTTCATGAATCGTCACGTTCCTTTAATTAGCCATAACGACCGGTTATATAGTCTTCAGTTTGCTTTTTAGCTGGCATAGTAAAAAGTGAGTCACTATCAGAATACTCAATGAGTTCACCCTGATGCAGAAAAACAGAATAATCCGACACCCTAGCTGCTTGTTGCATGTTATGCGTCACGATGACCACAGTCGTGGTCTTTTTAAGCTGGTTTATCAGCTCCTCAATATGCAAGGTTGTTAATGGATCAAGTGCAGACGTAGGTTCATCGAGTAACAGTATTTGAGGTTTTAATGCGAGCGCACGCGCAATAACCAAGCGTTGTTGTTGGCCACCTGAGAGCAGCAGTGCGGAGTCAAATAAGCGGCCTTTGACTTCGTCCCATAAAGCCGCATTACGCAATGACGTCTCGACAATGTCGTCAAGCATTCTGCGCTCAGTTTTACCTTGAATACGTAATCCAAAACACACATTCTCGTAAATACTCATGGGAAATGGATTGGGCCGCTGAAAAACCATGCCGACGCTGGTGCGAAGTTTGGCTACGTTTTCTTTTTTATTATAAATATCACGACCATCTATCTGCACTTCACCACTGAACGCATATTTTTGGTTAAGCTCATTCATTCGGTTGAAGCTACTTAGCAATGTCGATTTACCACAGCCACTTTGACCAATCATCGCCGTTATTTTATTTTTTGGAATGCGCATATTTATCTTGTTCAATACAAGACTGTTATTCAACCATACGCTGAAATCCTTCACCTTGATGGCCGTTTGCTCATCTGTGAGCTCGTCTAACGCAAGAGTTTCAGTTTCAAAAAGCTTTAACATGAGGGCTGTTTACTATTCCTATGGCTACCAGAACCGCGATTCAAACGGTAATTAAAACGGCGATAAATAGCTCGACAAAAAATGCTATACATAACGCAATGACTTAGACTAAATGCGAACATAACGGTCGCGCAGTCGATTACGCACGATAATAGCAAATAAATTTAAGATGAAAACTATTAACAATAATAACATGCAACTCGCAAACATCATTGACGAGCCCTGCGTGTTTGTTTGATTATGAAACGCCCCGTCATAAATGAACACACCTAAATGCATAAACTGACGCTCTAAATGTAAAAACGGAAATTCGCTATCTACAGGTAAACTCGGCGCAAATTTGACTGCGCCCACGAGTATTAGCGGTGCAACTTCTCCAGCCGCGCGGGCAATAGCTAAAATTACGCCTGTCATTATACCTGGGCTGGCTACCGGCAATACCGTCTTCCAGATGGTTTCGATTTTAGTTGCACCTAACGCATAACTGCCTGCTCGCAAGCCTTCCGGAACGCGACGCAAGCCCTCTTCTGTGGACACAATTACCACCGGAAGAGTTAACAATGCCATAGTCAACGCAGCCCAAAACAAGCCCGGGGAACCAAATGTAGGTGATGGCAAAGAGCCGCTATAAAAGAGTGAATCAATAGAGCCTCCCAAGGTATATACAAAAAAGCCTAAGCCAAATACGCCATATACAACACTCGGTACGCCAGCCATGTTACTTACACAAATCCGAATCACAGATGTTGTCATATTATTGGGCGCATATTCATGCAAATAAATGGCGGCCATAGCACCAAAAGGCGCAACG
The DNA here is from genome assembly GCA_047637355.1 of Glaciecola sp. Taxonomy (GTDB): domain Bacteria; phylum Pseudomonadota; class Gammaproteobacteria; order Enterobacterales; family Alteromonadaceae; genus Glaciecola. The sequence continues at coordinate 4,807 of JBLIKA010000008.1, forward strand.
ATAACCGCCATCAATAAAACCATTAATACCGTGCCAAATAACGCAGGAAAAACGCCACCACTAGTAGAAGCTTGTTTAGGGGATTCGGAGACAAACTCTATTATCTTATTGCCGCTATAAGAAACTTTATCAAATAAGCTCATTAGATTTGGCTGAAATAGATGGTCAATGTCTTTAACGAGAACATCAACAGGCTGTCCTGACACGTCAATAAAAATTACGCGATAAGAAGCGATCTTTTCACTCAAGGCTTCGGCTTTTTGCTGCCAGTAAGTGAATTTTTCAAGCTCTTTCAATCGCGCAGGTGCTTGTTCGCTGACACCAGATTGATTCAACAGTGCAATTTTACGATGCAGTGCGGTCAAATAGTTAGTTTGTATTTCGCGTAGCTCACTTTGAAAAATAGCCACACTGACAACTACATCATTTAACTCAGCAAGTTGATAAAGCTTACTATTGGGCGTACTAATCTGTTGAAAATTGCCATATTGAACTGCGCCCGAAAGCAAATTAATCTGATAAATAGCATCTACTTGTTCAACAACCATCAGCGGCATAGGTTGCTTTGAACTGGAAAACTGTGCATTAAGTTTGTTAGTTAATGCTGCATTAAACTCATCAATATCAACTGAACTGGGCACAAATACACTAACTTCATCGTTTGCTTTATCATAGGTGGTGACTTTAAAAACTTGTGACGGCCAAAAGTAAGCCGAGCCTTTTAACACAATAAAGAGCACTAAGCTTATCAACGCAATCAATAAAACAGCAGCACTTAGGCCACTAGCAAAGCTTGAAATTGTTTGTTTTTCAGTCGCACTAAATTTACGCATCGGTATATACCTTGCGTAAGCGGTTGCGTAAAATTTCCGCTGCAGTATTAACAATAAAGGTAAAAATAAACAAAATGCTTGCAGTTAAAAACAAGGTATTAAAATGACTACTGTTTACATTTGATTCTTGCATTTCTATTGCTAAGTTAGCCGTCATGGAGCGCAAACCTTCCAGAATATTCCAGTCACTAATAGGCGTATTACCCGTGACCATCAGCACAATCATAGTTTCACCGAATGCGCGGCCAAAACCCAACATTACCGCAGAGAGAATACTGGGCATTGCGACTGCTATAATGACACGGCGCAACGTTTGTAATTTGGTCGCACCCAGCGCAAAAGAGGCTTGCTTAATGCTTTCAGGCACTTCGAACAATGCATCTTCAGCCAACGAATAAATGCTTGGTGATATGGCCACACCCAATGCGATAGCAACGACGATTGTGGTTTTCGAGATATTCATTATATTGTCATTTTGCTCGCCAAACTCGGCACTGCCAAACAGCATAAACCGCCATACATCACTGAGTGAAAAACAAAATAGCCCGAGTAGCACTACTGCCAGAATAATAACCAGAATTTCCCAGCGGCGGTCAAACTTATCATCAAACAAGCTGGCGACTCTTGATTGCAACAAAGCAGCGGTAACAAGCAATATAGGCAAAGCGACAATAAACAAGATAACCGAAAGCAAGAACTCTTCTGCTATTGGCACCATCCAAACGGCAGCAATAAAGCCAATCACTACAGATGGCACAGCCTCGAGCATTTCTATTGTTGGTTTGAGATATTGCCGCACAGCAGGGTCTGCAAAATATGATGTGTATATGGCCGCCCCCAAAGCTAGAGGGATTGCGACAAATAAAGCAAGGAAAGAAGCTTTTAAGCTGCCCACAATTAAAGGAATAATACTGAATTTAGTTTCATAATTTTCGGCAGCGCTACTAGTCTGCCAAACATATGCTGGTTCTTCATAACCCTCATACCAAACTTCCGAGAAAAGGCTCTTGAGCGTGGTTATACCTTGCAAGTTTTGAATTTCAAGCGAATGCATTTTGTTATGGTCAAGCACGTATAGACGATCACCGAACCAATTTAAGTCAACACCCGGTAACTCCATGTCTTGAGAACTAAATATCTCATTTGTCATTCGGTTTAAAAAAGCGATATCACCTATTTTCGAAAAAATCACCGCTGCGTTCGAATCCGAATCAAAAGCCATTTGCTCAATGCTCTCTTCTAACTCGCTGATATCAGATTCGTTATGCCGAAAAACAAAATTTCCTTGCTCATTTAGCATTATCCATTTACTTAAAACATGTTGTGGGTCTTGCGTAAAAAAAGAGCGCTGACTAGGAGATAAAAAGATGCGCATTACGTCGCGGGACAATAACTGTCGGTCAACTACGTTATTTGTGTTATCAACCAACGACATAATATTTTTCGATATTGTGAGCAGTTGTCTCGACCTTGGTATTGCTTGATATTGGTCAATATCTTGATAAAAATAGTGTTTGAACGCGGCCGGTTGCTTTTTATCAAACCAATAAGTGCTCAGCGTTAAGTTTTCTAGCTTACTTAACATCACAAAGTTTCCTGATTTTGAAAACTGCCATGTCCGCGCATCTTCAGAAAGATTGACGTTAGATGTGTCAAGGTCAGATCGCTGATTACTATCACTAAGTGTTGAATTTATTCCGATAGAACTTTCCAGCGTCAGGCTATATTGCTCTTGTTCATAAGACAACTTATACAGCTCAAATAAATTATTGGGGGTAAGCACACCGACATAGGTCAGCTCGCCTTGTTCAGGAAATAGGATTTGATGCTGACAAGAAAACGGAAAGCGCTTTGTCTCAATTAGGGCACTCTGCTGATTGCCTATCTGCTTATCACCCATTGGCGTTCTATCAATTAAAATTAGATCGCACTGATCGACTCCCACATAATGAACCCCAGAACTCAATTCTACTATGCCTGACAACTTGGTTGTTGGCGCAAACAATGAGGTACTCTTTAATATTAATGAGGGTGATTTAAATAAAGGGAATGCATTACTGAAAATATGCCAAATCAATAATAAAAAAGTAGCTAATACCAGCCAACCAAAACCCGTCACGACTTTGCGAGCGATCCAGTCTTTGCGAAATCTGCGAGCATTAAATTGATGTTGTTCTTGCTGGTTCATTTAGAATATTAAATTGGGTAGAAAACACGGAATGACTTAGCCATACTAAAGCACTATACTCAAGACAAATCAACAGTTAAGGAACAATCTATTATGCAAGCAATGGTACTCACTTTAATAGGCAAAGACAAACCCGGCTTAGTTGATGCGATAGCCAAATGTATTATTGATGCTGATGGCAACTGGCTCAAGAGTAGTTTTTGTCAACTTTCTGGACAATTTGCAGGCTTCATCGAAGTTATGCTACCGCAAGAGAAGCACAATGAATTGCTGCATGCTTGCCATCAACTTGCGCATTTACATATTACTTTACTCCCCTCTAATGCTCATGAAACCTTACTTGATGCCAAGGCTGTGATTATTGTTACCGGCAACGATAGAAGAGGGATCGTTAGTGATATTACGTCTACTTTAAAAACCTTTGATATTAATATTATCGAAATGACTACACAATGTGAAAGTGCACCTAATTGGGGGAGTCCACTGTTTACGGCAAAAGTCATTGTTTCAGTATCACACCAACTGGATTTAGATAATGTTAAATTAGCGATAGAAGATATCACCGATGACTTAATGGTAGAAATTGAAAAAAATTAACAACGCTTGTCATATTTAGCTATTACGATGTCTGTGACCCCATTCGTTTCAACACGTATTTAAAGAGTAATAATGAACGAAAAAGAGCTTTACTACCCAAAAGAACTTAGCTGGTTGTCATTCAATGAGCGAGTCCTGCAAGAAGCAGCAGACGAAAACAATCCGATTATTGCGCGTATTCGCTTTCTAGGCATTTATTCTAACAACTTGGATGAATTTTATCGTGTGCGCTTTGCAGACGTAAAACGCCAAATCACGATTTCCCACAATGATGGAAATGAAGAGCAAGCGCTAATTTTTGAAACGCTTCTTAAACGTATTCAAGAAAAAGTACATCATTTATCAAAGCGCTTTGACGCCATTCACCGTGATATTACAAAGGCTCTAAGAAGATACAATATTCATATTCTTCGCCATGAAGAGTTGAGCGAAAGCCAACTTATTTGGGCTCGCAAATACTTTAAGAGTAAGGTTTTACTGCACGTTGCCCCCATATTGCTCGATAGCAAAGGCCACTTAATCCAGCGCTTAAATGATAGTTCCGTGTATCTTGACGTTGCCTTGCGCAGAGAAGGTCGAAACACCAAGTATGCCGTTGTAGAGATACCAACCAATGCAATAAGCCGTTTTGTTTTACTGCCACCTGAAAAAACTAAAGTGAAAAAACAGATCATCCTAATTGATGATCTCATCAAACTCTGCTTGTCTGATATTTTTACAGGTTTTGTGAAATTTGATTCCGCTGATGCCTATTCATTTAAAATAACGCGAGATGCCGAGTACTCGATTAATGATGAAATTGACGAAAGCTATGTAGAAAAAATGTCTGAAGGTATGAAGCAACGACTTATTGCTGAGCCAGTCAGGATTATTCACGACGATGGTATGCCCGATGATATGATCAAAGACTTGCGCAAACGCTTAAGAATATCCTCGGAAGACACGATTCAGACGGCAGGACATTATCGCAACTTTAAAGACTTTATAAGCTTTCCAAACGTTGGACGCAGCTATCTTGAAAATCCGACATTACCCGAGATTTCTAATAAAGCGTTTTCAACCCACGATACTGTTTTTCAAGCAATCGCTAGCAAGGATATTCTTTTATATTATCCATATCATGAGTTTTTGCACTTCACTGAATTTGTTCGCCAAGCGGCATTCGACCCTCAAGTTAAACATATTCGATTGAACATTTATCGCGTTGCATCACAATCGCGCATTATTAACTCGTTAATTGATGCCGTGGACAATGGTAAGAGTGTAACGGTAGTTGTTGAACTTAGAGCTCGATTTGATGAAGAGGCCAATATCGCATGGTCTAAACGTATGACAGACGCCGGTATTAAAGTTGTTTTAGGTAACCCTAATGTGAAAATTCATAGTAAACTTTGTGTAGTGTCGCGGGATGAACGCGGCATAATGAAACATTATTCGCACTTTGGAACAGGTAATTTTAACGAAAAAACGGCAAAAATATACACTGATTTAAGTTTATTTACGTGCAACCAAGAGCTAGCTTTAGAATGTATTCAAGTGTTTGACATGATCCAGAATCCATATAAAAAGATGAAGTTTCAGCACTTACAACTGTCACCGATTAACGCGCGTAATAAAATACAGTCTCTAATAAGACAAGAAATCCAGCGTGTCAATGAAGGCCACGAAGGACTAATAACAATAAAAATCAATAATTTAGTTGATAAGGAATTGATTGATAATTTATATCATGCTAGCCAGTCTGGCGTGAAAATCAGGGCTATTATTCGAGGTATGTGTGCATTAATACCAGGTGTCAAAGGCCTCAGTGAAAATATTGAAGTCATTAGCATTGTCGACCGATATTTAGAGCATCCGCGTATCATGGTATTTCAGAATGGTGGCGATAAGCGAGTTTACATTTCATCCGCTGATTGGATGACGCGTAATATGGAGTATCGAGTTGAAGTTGGTTGTCCTGTTTACGATACTGACGCAATCAAAATGATAGAAGACCTATTGGATATTCAGTTCAAAGACACCTTGAAGGCCCGCATCATTGACGAGCACCAAGTCAATAATTACGTAAAACGCGGTAATCGCAAAAATTTGCGCTCGCAAGTTGAAATACATAAGTACCTCACAAAAAAGGAAGCGCTTTAATTGCAGACCTTAGAAAATGTTTTTGAAGATGTCCAAACTCGTGATATCAACCTTTATGCTGCTTTAGATATTGGTTCTAATAGCTTTCATTTAGTTATTGCAAGAGTCGTTGCAGGCTCGTTGCAAACGGTGCAAAAAATAAAACACAAAGTTAGACTAGCGGAAGGGTTGAACGATAAAAACATTCTATCTGACGAAGCCATGGATCGCGGTTTAACGACATTACAAAGTATGGCGGAGAGCATGCAAGGGCTCCAGCCCGCGCATGTTCGAATCGTCGCCACGCATACATTGCGCAAAGCGCGCAATGCGAAAGTATTCTTGTCCAAAGCTCGAAAGGTGTTTCCCTATCCTATTGAAATTATTTCAGGTCCTGAGGAAGCTCGTTTAATTTATACTGGTATTGCCAATACCACCCAATCTGAAGGTAACCGCTTAGTTATCGATATTGGCGGTGGCTCAACCGAGTTTGCTGTTGGTGAACATCTACTACCAGTTATGTGTAAAAGCGTACAAATGGGTTGCGTAAGTTATCAACAACGGTATTTTGCGGACGGTATTATTACCAAAAAAGCCTTTCAAGCAGCAATAACTGCGGCTCGCCAAGAGATTGAATTAGTTGTTGGCAATTTAAAACGTTTTAAATGGGACACGAATATTGGTGCATCAGGCACCATTCGATCTATTTGCTCAGTATTGACTGCGCAGGCGCAAAGCGAAAATGACGTTCCTATTACTAAGACAGGTTTGAATGAGTTAATGCAAGCTTGTTGTGAAGTTGGTCTTTCAGGCGAGCTAAACTTACCTGGCTTAACCGATGATAGAAAACCGGTCTTTGCTGCGGGGCTAAGTATTCTAGTTGCTATTTTTCGTAGTTTAAATTTAAGTTCAATGGCTGTCAGCAGCGCTGCATTGCGCGAAGGTGTTCTGTATGAAGCGCATGATACTGGCGCTAATAAGAATATCAGGGAGCGTACCGCTCAGAGCTTAGCAACACGCTATGACGTAGATACGTTTTATGCTAAGAAAGTTTGGGGGACGTGTATTAAAATTTATGAACAAGCGGCAGAAGCTTGGGACATTAACACATGGGATTTACGTCACTTATTAGGTTGGTCAGCACTTTTACACGAAGTCGGCTTGCAAATTAACTCCAGAGGCGTGCAACGTCACTCCAGCTACATCATTGAACAAAGTGACTTACCTGGGTTTAACCAAGAACAACAAAAGCTGTTAGCAGCCTTAGTTCGAAACCACCGTAAAAAAATAAAACTCGATGACATACCTACTTTTGTTAACTACAACGAAACCGTTGTGCTGAGATTATTAGTCATACTTAGGCTGGGTATATTACTTAATATTAACCGCCAAGAAAGCCAATTACCCGAATTTGGTCTGGAAATTATTGAACAAAAAATAGCGCTTAGCTTTCCTGATAATTGGTTTGATTTATCGCCATTACTGTTGGCCGATTTGCAGCGCGAAAACCAATATATTGAAGCAACCGGTATGAGTATTCGTATCAAGTAAACGCGATTTTGAAATTGATCGATTTGTCGTTTATTACTTTTTAGAATAGAGCACTGAATGCAAAAAGGGGTCTCTTCAATGAAGTGACCCCTTTTTTATTTAACTGGCTATGTATAAAAAACTTTTACATAACCTAGGTATTGGATGCTTGATAAATAGCTTCAATAGCATTATTCAAAGTTGCATTGAACTCATCATCTGATTGTTGAAAAGACACTCCTTCAGTTAATGCTCGAGAGAAGCTTGCTATCATACCCTTATTTTCAGTTAGTTTTTGATTCGCTACATCGCGTGAATAACCGCCTGACAATGCAACAACCTTTACCACTTTTGGATGTTCAATACATTCTTTATAGAAGTTTGCAGATTCTGGCAAAGTGAGCTTCAACATTACGTGTTGGTCATCAGATAATGCATCAAGTTCTTTTAAAATAGCCGCTTTTAATAAGACTTCAGCTTGGACTTTTTCTGGACTGTTGATATCAACTTCAGGCTCAATAATAGGAACTAAACCGGTTGCTAAAATTTGCTTAGCAACGACAAACTGTTGAGCAACAACAGCTTTAACACCTTCTTCATTTGCTAGTTTCACAACTGACCGCATTTTGGTACCAAAAACGTCTTGTGCATTCGCCTTTGCTAGCAACTCATCTAGTCCAGTGATTGGCTTCATTAATTGAACGCCGTTGACTTCGTCTTCCAAACCCTTATCTACTTTTAAGAATGGAACAACATTTTTTTGTTGCCACAAATAATGTGCGCTAGATAGACCTTCAACATCACGATCCAATGTGTTCTCAAATAATATAGCACCTAATACGCGCTCTCCGGTAAATGCTGCACTCGTCATTATGCGAGTGCGCATTTGATGCACACACGTAAACATCTCTTCGTCGTTTGTATAGGCTGACTCGTCAACACCATAAAGCTTGAGCGCTTTAGGTGTGCTTCCACCGCTTTGGTCTAATGCGGCAATAAAGCCAACTTCGTCTTTTATTTTTGCCAACATGTCTTGTTGTACTTGAGTTGTCATCTAACGCTCCTTTCTGTGTTTGCGAGCTATTTTGCTCAATATAACTATGTTAGCTCTATTTTATATGCCTTGCCACTTCTGATTCAGCAGTCAGCAGGCAGTCTAACCAAGACTACCGCAAAATAAGTACAGCTTTAGTCTCTATCTAAAATAGCAACTGCAGGTAAAGTTTTACCTTCTAAAAATTCTAAAAAAGCACCACCACCGGTGGAAATGTAAGACACTCTGTCTTCAATACCATACTTTTCGACCGCAGCGAGCGTATCACCGCCACCCGCAATAGAAAAAGCATCGCTCTCGGCAATAGCCATCGCTAATGCTTTTGTCCCTTCGCCAAATTGATCAAATTCAAATACACCGACAGGACCATTCCACACAATAGTGCCAGCTTGTTTAATAATAGCGGCTAAGGTCTTTGCCGTTTCAGGCCCAATATCAAATATCATATCGGCGTCATTAACCGCGCTCACCGCTTTTAAAGTAGCCGGGGTTGATTCTGAAAACTCAGTACCGGTTACCACGTCAGTTGGCACCGGTATCTCACCATTATTCTCTTTGGCAGCTTGCATTAATCGCTTTGCCTCCGGAATAAGACTTTCTTCAAACAACGACTTACCAACGTTGTGGCCTTTTGCAGCAATAAATGTGTTAGCGATACCACCACCCACAATAAGCTGATCAACTTTGCTAGCTAATGATTCAAGTACGGTTAACTTTGTGGACACTTTTGAACCGCCAACAATAGCTACTAATGGCCGTGCGGGGTTATCTAACGCTTTACCTAATGCTTCAAGCTCTCCGGATAATAACGGTCCTGCGCAAGCTTCGGTAGCGAATTTAGCTACGCCATGAGTTGATGCTTGAGCTCTATGCGCCGTGCCAAAAGCATCCATTACAAAGACATCACATAAAGCTGCATATTGCTTAGCTAGAGTCTCATCGTCTTTCTTTTCACCTGGATTAAAGCGCACATTTTCGAGTACAGTCACTTTGGCAGATGAAGCATCGAGGCCATTCAGATAGCTAGTAGCTAAGACCACTCCACCATCAAGTGCTTTGTTCAAGTAGTCCACCACCGGCTGCAATGAAAATGCAGGATCGTACTCACCTTCTGTAGGACGACCTAAGTGCGACATCAACATTAGGCTTGCACCTTTTTCTAAGGCTAGTTTTATGGTTGGGAGAGAGGCGCGAATTCGAGCGTCAGAGGTCACAACGCCATCTTTTACAGGCACATTTAAATCCTGCCTGATTAGCACTCGCTTCCCTTGTAAGTCTAACTCTTGCATTTTACGAATGGTCATTACCGTCTCCTTTCAAACGTTTTAAAAAATTAACTATTAAGTTGATGCATGTATAACGCAGTGTCGAGCATGCGGTTTGCAAATCCCCATTCGTTATCGCACCAAACTAATGTTTTAACTAGCTGCTTGTGACTCACTCTCGTTTGCGTACCATCGACAATTGAAGAGTGTGGGTCATGATTAAAATCGATAGATACCAGCGGTTCTTCAGTGTAGTCAATAATGTGTTTTAGGTCGCCATGCGCACTCTTTTTTAGTGCTGCATTAACATCACTAACCGTTACTTTGTCACGTAAAGTGACACTCAAGTCCATGGCAGTCACATTAATAGTGGGCACTCTCACCGCAATTGCTTCAAACTTACCTGCAAAACGCGGTAAAATTCTCTCAATACCGACTGCTAAGCGTGTATCCACGGGAATAATAGAGTGGCTCGCAGCGCGAGTACGACGTAAATCAGGATGGTAAGCATCAATTACGGGTTGATCATTCATGGATGAATGGATAGTAGTAATGGTGCCACTTTCAACACCAAAAGCATCATCAAGCACTTGAATAATGGGTACAATGCAATTGGTAGTACAAGAGCCATTCGACACAATAACATCGCTTGATTTTAAACTTGTATGATTAATACCAAACACAATAGTTGCATCCATATCTTGTCCACAAGGTTGTGAAAATAAGACTTTCTTTGCTCCACTCTTAATGTGTTGCTGAGCTGACTTTCTGGAACTAAACACACCCGTACATTCCAACACAATATCCACATTAACTTTTGACCATGGAAGATCTTCAATGTGATTTTCGTGAAATAGTGGAATTTTGTCGCCCTGAACAATTAAGCATTTATCTGTATAATCAACACTACCTTTGAATCGACCATGTGCAGTATCGTATTTTAACAAATGTGCTACGCCTTCTGGCGAGGCAATTTCATTAATGGCGACAACTTGAATTTGGTCATTGCGTCCGGACTCATAGAGTGCGCGCAAGACATTTCGGCCAATGCGACCGAAACCATTTATAGCTATGCGCAGCATTAAGCTACACTCACTGGCTGAAACAAATTAAACGTGGTTCTCAAACCTTACTTCAGTCCTTTTGCAGCGTTATAAACTGCATCTGTTGTAATATTAAAGTAAGCAAACAAGTCATTTGCTGGTGCCGATTCACCAAAACTATCCATCCCGACAACAGCGCCATCTAAACCTACATACTTGTACCAAGTATCTTTTGCAAGTGCCTCAACAGCCACTCGTTTAGTTACTGAGCGAGGCAACACTGTTTCTTTATATTCACCTGATTGACGGTCAAACAAGTCAGTACATGGCATTGAAACAACACGTGTTGGCGTACCTTCAAGGTTAAGTTTCGTTGCAGCCTCAACCGCTAGATGCACTTCAGAACCCGTTGCAATCAAAATTATTTCAGGCACAACATCGCTGTCAACTAATACATAGCCGCCACGTTCTACATCAGATAATTGCTGCGCATTTCGGCTCTGCTGTGGCAACCCTTGGCGAGTAAAGATTAACGTTGTTGGACCATCCGTTCTCTCAATTGCTGCTTTCCAAGCGATAGCAGATTCAACTTGATCGCATGGACGCCAGTTGTCCAAGTTAGGCGTTGCCCTCAATGCAACCACTTGCTCTACCGGCTGGTGCGTTGGCCCGTCTTCACCCAATCCAATTGAATCGTGAGTGTATACAAATATGCATGGCTGTTTCATAAGCGCAGCCATTCTGATTGCATTACGAGCGTATTCCATAAACATTAAGAATGTAGCACCGTAAGCTTTAAAGCCGCCATATAAAGTAATACCGTTCATCATTGCCGACATACCAAATTCACGCACGCCGTAATACAGATAGTTACCTGATGCGTCATCTTTGCTGATGCCTTTACTACCAGACCAAATTGTTAAGTTAGAGCCAGCAAGATCTGCAGAACCACCTAATAATTCGGGTAACAATGGACCAAACGCATTCAATGCGTTTTGCGACGCTTTGCGAGTTGCTATATTGTCAGGATTGTCTTGCAAACCACGAATATACTTAGCGCTCTGATGTGCCCAAGATTCAGGCAACGTATTATTTTTCCTACGGATAAACTCTTGAGCTAACTCAGGATAAGCTTGTTGATAGCCAGCGAACAAGGCTTCCCAATTGGCTTCATCTGAGGCACCTTTTGTTTTTGCATCCCAACCAGCGTAAACGTCGGCAGGAATTTCAAATGGAGCGTACGGCCAGTTCAGTTCTGTTCTAACTAACTCAATTTCAGCGTCACCCAGTGGTGCGCCATGGCAATCTTCTTTGCCTTGCTTGTTCGGTGAACCAAAACCAATGACTGTTTTACAGCAAATTAAGGTTGGACGAGCAGTATCTGTTTTAGCTTGCTCGATAGCCGTGCTAATTTGCACAGGATCATGGCCATCAACGTCACTGATCACTTGCCAACCGTAAGCCTCAAATCGCTTCGGCGTATCATCACTGAACCAGCCCTCGACTTCACCGTCGATAGAAATTCCATTATCATCCCAAAACGCAACTAATTTGCCTAAACCTAATGTACCAGCAAGTGAGCAAGCTTCATGGGAGATACCTTCCATTAAGCAACCGTCACCTAAGAAGGTATACGTTTGGTGATCGACAATAGCAAACTTGTCCCGGTTAAATTGTGCGCCTAGCACTTTTTCGGCGATGGCCATACCAACAGCATTAGTAAGACCCTGTCCTAATGGACCAGTCGTTGTTTCGACGCCAGGTGCATAACCATATTCTGGGTGGCCCGGTGTTTTAGAATGCAATTGACGAAATTGCTTTAATTCCTCAATGGGCAATTCGTAGCCTGAGAGGTGCAATAGTGAATAAAGTAACATTGAGCCATGACCGTTCGATAACACAAAACGGTCTCTGTTTGCCCAATTTGGGTTTTGTGGGTTATGCGACAAGAAGTCTGTCCACAAAACTTGAGCAATATCTGCCATTCCCATTGGTGCGCCAGGGTGACCTGACTTCGCTTTTTGAACAGCGTCCATACTTAACGCACGGATGGCGTTGGCTAGATGACGACGTGATGGCATGAGCTCTCCTTGAAACTTCAATTACTTATTACGTACAAGACTAACTCCTGCAATAGAAGGAAATCTCAAAATAGACCGCGTATTCTCTTACAGTAGGCTCCTTTGTTCAATCATTATTCGGCGTTTTTATCTGCATTTTTTTGACTAAATCACGCTTTATAAAATCCGAATTGCACCCAGGGCCGCAACTAGCAGCATATAAATTAGACTTTTAGACGTCTAGAGGTAAATATGGTAAAATTCTCAATTTGCTCTACAATATGTCAAAGAAGTTGCGAAAGTCGATTGGCTGCAAGTATATCCCTTTTACAAATCGGGATAATTGCACTTTTTGGCGAAAAATCACTTACGTGAAGCGAAAAAACACTGATATTTTGTTCATTGCAGATATTAGCCCAAGACGCTAATAATTTTAAAGCATCAACTATCAATCGTTTACGCTTAACTAAAATTAAAGTAGAGACCTCGAGAATGTCTGTGCTGAAACGAATATAGGATAATCAATGGCAAGTCACTTATTTACATCAGAATCCGTATCTGAAGGTCATCCAGATAAAATTGCAGACCAAATCTCAGATGCCGTTCTTGATGCCATCTTAGAAATCGATCCTAAAGCGCGTGTAGCTTGCGAAACATATGTAAAGACAGGAATGGTGCTGGTAGGCGGTGAAATCAATACGAATGCTTGGGTTGATATTGAAGAGTTAACCCGTAAAACGGTGAATGAAATTGGCTACACTCACTCTGATATCGGGTTTGATGGCAATTCGTGTGCTGTTTTGAATGCAATAGGTAAACAATCTAACGATATTAATCAGGGTGTTGACCGTGATTCGCCAGAAGAACAAGGCGCTGGAGATCAAGGTTTAATGTTTGGTTATGCAAGCAACGAAACTGAAGTATTAATGCCAGCTCCGATTACTTTTGCTCATCGTCTCGTTCAAAAACAAGCCGAAGTGCGTAAAAGTGGGAAGTTAAACTGGCTAAGACCAGATGCTAAAAGCCAAGTAACCTTTATTTATGAAAATAACAAACCAGTAGGTATCGACGCGGTAGTGCTTTCAACCCAGCATTGTGATTCAATTTCAATTGATGAGCTTCGAGAAGCGGTCATGGAAGAAATCATCAAACCTGTTTTACCTGCACAATGGTTATCTAGTAAAACCAAGTTTCATATTAATCCGACAGGGCGTTTTGTTATTGGTGGCCCAATGGGCGATTGTGGCTTAACTGGTCGTAAAATTATCGTCGATACCTATGGCGGTATGGCGCGTCATGGTGGTGGTGCATTCTCCGGTAAGGATCCATCAAAAGTTGACCGTTCTGCAGCATATGCGGGCAGATACGTTGCTAAAAATATGGTTGCTGCAGGTTTAGCAGACCGTTGTGAAATTCAGATTTCTTATGCTATTGGTGTTGCTGAACCAACGTCTATCAACGTTGAAACCTTCGGTACGGGTAAAGTATCGGACGAAATGTTGACTGCGCTAGTAAGAGACCATTTCGACTTGCGCCCATATGGTTTAATTAAGATGCTAGATCTAGAGCGGCCTATTTACAAAGCAACTGCGGCTTATGGTCACTTTGGACGCGAGGAGTTTCCATGGGAAAAAACAGATAAAGCCGATGACCTTAAGCACGCTGCTGGGTTATAGTACAGAGCAAAGGTAATTGTATATATTTTATTGAATACCTCCCTTGGGAGGTTTTTTTTTGACAAGGAAATATCATGAACTTCACATTAAAACGCATTTCATTGGCGACATTAACTATTGCTGCCACCCTGACTATCGCTTCTTGTGCAACATCGCCAACTGGTCGCAGCCAAGTCCTATTATTTCCTGAATCTCAGTTGGATGAAATGGGTGTTCAAGCTTTTTCCAGTATGAAAGAAAGTATCAAAATTTCAAATAAACCGATTCAGAATGATTATGTCCAATGCATTGCAGATAGCATTACAAAGTATGTACCCAAAGCTGTATTCGACGGAGAATGGGAAGTGGTTGTATTTGACGACCCTCAAGTAAACGCATTTGCTCTGCCCGGCGGCAAAATTGGTGTTTACACAGGCTTGTTGGACGTTGCGGTTAATCAGCATCAAGTTGCCGCTGTTATTGGTCATGAAGTAGGACATGTTATTGCCCATCATGGCAATGAGCGGGTATCGCAAAGCACCTTAATTGGGATTGGGCAAGAAGCCATCAATGTTGCTTTGCAAACCAACGAAGTTGCCAATAGTCAGCTGATTATGAGTGGTCTGGGACTCAGCTTTCAGTATGGGGTCATTATGCCATTTGGCCGCACGCACGAGAGTGAAGCAGACGAAATCGGCTTAGACTTAATGGCGAAGGCAGGCTTTAACCCCCAAGAGTCAGTTGAATTATGGAAGAATATGGCGGAAGCCAGTGGTGGTAATTCACAACCTGAATTTTTCTCTACTCACCCTTCTTCAGAAACTAGAATCGAGAACTTACAGGCCAAAATGCAGGTGGCTTTAGCTACTTATAAAGTAGCCCCTAATCGCCCCAACTGTCAGCAGTAATAGAAACAAAAAACCCCGAAAATTATGGTTTTTTCGGGGTTCATATGACTTACTCAGATAGGCTTTTTTTAAACACTTGCTTAAAGTTAGTTTTGCTTATGGACATGCACATCCATTTGTGGAAATGGAATCGAGATACCTTCAGAATCAAAGCGCAATTTAACCGCTTCTGTGAAGTCAAACATGACCCCCCAATAATCAGCAGAGTTAACCCAAGGACGCACGACGAAATTAACACTGCTATCGCCAAGTTCAGAGACAGCAACTTGAGGTGCAGGTTCAGCAAGAATACGTTCATCCGCTGCAACCATTTCTTCCAATAGCTTTTTAGCTAATAATAAATCGTCGCCGTAACCAATGCCAAACTTCATGTCTACTCGACGAGTGTCTTTTGCCGAGAAGTTAATAATGTTACCACCATAGATATTGCCGTTTGGAACAATAATTTCTTTGTTGTCAGGTGTATTCATAATCGTAGAGAACACGCCAATACTTTTTACTGAACCGGCAACACCACCAGCATCCACAAAGTCGCCTTTTTTGAAAGGCCTGAAGACCAATAACATAACGCCAGCGGCGAAGTTCTGTAATGAACTTTGTAATGATAGACCAATCGCTAAACCAGCAGCTGCTAGAATAGCGGCTAATGATGTTGTATTGATGCCCAACTCGTTAAGCGCAGCGATTATGACAAACAACATTAATACTGCATTGACTATTGATTTGAGGAAATTGATCAACATTTCATCATATTTCGATTTTGCCAATAATTTACCAAAAGTAGAAACCAAAATTTTCACAACAAACTTACCGATGACATATATAACAAGCGCCATAGCAAAGTTTATAGCGAATGGAAGAATGTAATCATCGAGGTACTTCGTCATATCTTCTTGAGTAAAATCAAACATGGTACAAATCCTGTGTAGTTTTTTAATTTTTAGTTTTGTTTGTAATAATTCATAACAAACTATAGGAGAAAGTAGCACTTATCTAGGTTAAAATAAAGACGATATATTTGATTATAGTCAAGTATGGCGCAGAAAAGTCAATTATATTTATGATGGTTTAATGCACGTTAATAATTAAATTTTATTTATTACAGTAAGATGAAGATTAATGATAATTTGACATTAACAGTTGATTTGTTCCGCGTTCACGATAAACTTAGGGCGCTAGTAAGGTGTATAAATAGATAATGTACAGTTATTGTTATTTAGAGCTAACGAATAGTAAAAATTGTAGATTATTATCGCGATTGCATTATTAAATAATGCACAAATTAGCAGCACAGTTAACAGCCAGTAATACCAGTTTAAAACAAGGACGTAGTCAATAGAATAGCCACACTAATAATCTAACAAATTAGTGCGGTCCTCATAGACAAAAGCTAGGAGCACATAATGGAAATATATTTTTTTGTAGTAATTACACTCATCATTATTGGTCTACTTGCGTTCGCTCTCAGCGAATCAAAAGGTAAAAACAGCCCGAATGCCCGCAGCAAGTTCGACGGCGTCAAATACCAAGCAGAATCAGAAAACCCCGCCGCATCCTTGCCAAACACATTAGAATTAGCCCCGGTGCAGTCAAACCAGTAAAGCACTGCGATGCTAAAATAACTGATAAAAACATCACGAATAAAAATGTTGTGATAGGATCGCTTGATTATTACCTTGTTATTGTAAATATTATGCGAATTTCCCGTTTTTACACCCCTTTGCCTTTGCGAGTTGATGACGAAATTGAGCTCGATACTCAACTTAGCCACTACATCAATCATGTACTACGCTTAAAGCAAGCTGATCCTATTATACTTTTTAATGGCGATGGCAATGAGTACACTGCAGAAGTGCTGAGCATTACCAAGAAACAAGTCATCGCTATTATTAATTCGCAGCTTTCAATCCGCAGCGAATCTCCACTACATATTCATTTAGCTCAAGGTGTATCAAAGGGAGACAGAATGGATTTTGCATTACAAAAGTCTGTGGAGCTTGGTGTAACCGAAATAACGCCAGTGATCACCGAGCGCTGTGCTGTCAAGCTGTCGCCAGATAGATGGCAAAAGAAGTATGAACAATGGCAAAAAATTATCATTTCTGCCTGTGAGCAATCGGGCCGGAATATTTTGCCCACTCTGAATCAACCAATCGCATTGAACAAATGGTTAGGACAATCTACAGAGCAACAAAAAGTCATGCTAACGCCAGGTAGTACAAAGTATATGTCGAGCTTAGCGCGACCTGTGCACGGTTTTAGACTATTAATAGGCCCGGAGGGAGGACTCTCCGAACAAGAGGTCTACACTTGTGAACAAACGGGCTTTAAATCCGTTAATTTAGGTCCTCGCATTTTGCGCACAGAAACTGCCGCTCTGGCTAGTATCTCCATAATGCAGGCACTATTTGGTGACCTTTAGCTTGACATTCAGCGACACAGTAACAATATTAAAATAACAGACAAGAGACGAATAAGCTTATGACAATTAAACTTGGCATTGTGATGGACCCTATTTCTGCCATTAATATCAAAAAAGACACGAGTTTTGCTATGCTGACTGAAGCTCAAAAGCGTGGATACGATTTGTACTATATGGAAATGGGCGACCTTTATATTTTAAATGGTGAACCCCGCGCCATCACTAAATCACTTCGTGTTCAGAACGATGCTGCACAGTGGTATACTTTTGAGTCAGAACAAGATATTTGTTTAGGCGACTTAGATACCTTGTTAATGCGCAAGGATCCTCCCTTTGATAGTGAGTTTTTGTATGCAACACAAATTTTTGAACTTGCAGAAAATCTTGGCTGCTTAGTGGTCAATAAAGCCTCGGCGCTGCGAGACTTTAATGAAAAGCTATTCACATCATTATTTCCAGATCTGATACCTGACACCTTGGTTACCAGCAATAATAAATTGATACGAGCGTTTCACGCTAAGCATAGGGATATCATTTGTAAACCACTGGATGGCATGGGCGGTGCATCGATTTTTAGAGTGAAAGAAGATGGTAATAACTTAGGTGTTATTATTGAAACGCTGACTGAGTTAGGCACCCGATACGCTATGTTTCAAGAGTATTTACCTGAAATAAAGGACGGTGATAAGCGCATTTTGATTGTCGATGGTCAAGTTATTCCCTATGCATTAGCAAGACTCCCAGCTAAAAATGAAACACGCGGTAACTTAGCTGCTGGCGGAACAGGACGACCTCAGCCTTTATCAGAATCAGACTTTGCGATTGCTAACAACATAGCAAAAAACTTGTCTGCACAAGGTTTATTATTTGTCGGACTTGATGTCATTGGCAACAAAGTGACTGAAATTAACATTACCAGCCCCACTTGTGTGAAAGAAATAGAGGGCCAATATGACATTAACATTTGCGGCATCTTGTTTGATGCTATCGAGAAAAGACTTCAATAAGGAAGTAATAAAGGTACATGAAAAGCTTAAATCTGTTAGAAAATAGTTTGAAAAATCATCTTTTGATCGCTATGCCTTCCTTAGAAGATGGCTTTTTTGAGCGAACTGTTATTTATATTTGCGAGCACAACAAAGAAGGGGCTATGGGTATTGTTATCAACCTTCCCTCAACAATGACATTTCGAGAACTCATTTCCCAAACCGATGAGGATGCCGTTGTTGAAGATAACAAAAGCGAAAAAATTGTGCTTTGTGGAGGACCAGTGCATCAAGATAGAGGTTTTATATTGCATGGGTCCCAAGAAGGTTGGAGTTCTAGTGTCGCTGTCACACCGGAGATTATGGTAACCACTTCAAAAGATATTTTAAGCGTTATCGGCAACGATTTAGGTCCTGAAAAATCACTTATCGCACTTGGCCATGCTGGTTGGGAAGCAGGACAACTCGAACAAGAACTACAAGAGAATACATGGCTTACTGTTGAGGCCGATCATGAACTACTATTCAATACCCCCGTCCATGCAAAGTGGCAAGCGGCGGTTAACAGACTAGGTGTTGATGTTTGGCAACTAACCCAAGAAGTTGGTCATGCTTAAATGAAAAATAGTACCACCATTGCCTTCGACTATGGCACCAAGAGCATTGGCGTTGCCGTTGGCCAAATGGTCACCGGAACCGCGTCACCTTTATCAGCAATAAAAGCAAATGACGGCATACCTAATTGGCAAACCATTGCTGATATTTTTGCCGAATGGCAACCTCAGAATCTGCTAGTAGGCTTACCGTTGAATATGGATGGCACGGAACAAGAGCTGACACAACGCGCAAGAAAATTTGCAAGCCGATTACATGGCAGGTTTGGTTTGGTAGTTCACACATTTGATGAACGCTTGAGCACTGTAGATGCAAAAGCGCGTTTATTCGAGTTAGGTGGATTTAAAAAGCTAACGAAGGAAAAAGTAGATAGCGTTTCAGCTTGTTTGATTTACGAAAGCTGGCTGTTGGACCAATATTAACTCAGATACCGATAAGAAAATACAGTCGCCTGACCTAATGGGTACTTCATCCTAGTCGCATTTTGTAGCGTTCTATTTTAGATAATAGTCGCGTTTACTTGATTTCTTCCTTTGTGTTTACCTAAATAAAGTTGTTCATCGGCTAAAGAAATAAGGCCAATCAAGTCTTTAGAGAAGTCATCTTCAACCCTAACTGCACCGCAACTTACGGTTAGCTGAATAGGCAAATCGTCGGAGGTTGTTTGATATTTTGCAATGGCGGCACGAATTAGCTCTATGTGTTGAATATGTTTTTCAGGTTCATCGCTAGCGAAAAACAACACAAATTCCTCCCCCCCATATCTTGCTACAATGTCAGTGTCGCGACGACACATATCCGCGATAATATTAGCAACATTAATAAGGCATTGATCACCCGCATTATGTCCATATGAATCATTGACACTCTTAAAGAAATCGATATCAATTAAGGTCAGCGTGCATGCTTTTCTATTTCTTCTGCAGTCCATATATGCATCTTTTGCGAGTGAATCAAAAGCGCCGCGATTAAATAAACCAGTTAATGCGTCAGTTCTTGAAACTCTTAAAAGTGTTGCGTTCAAAACCTGTAGTTCTTTCGTTTTCTCTTCTACCTGTTGTTTAAGTTCGCTCTGAAAGTCCATCGTAAGTTTTTGAGTCTTAATAACATTCGTTGTAACAGTAAACATCTCTTGGCTTACTTTTGCTTCTACAATAAGATTCTCTGGGCGCTTCTGTCCTTTAATGAATGCCTCTAAGTTTCGCAGTGGCCTGACTATATTTGACGCTAACCCTTTTGACAAAATACCAATAAATATAATACTTATCAAAAAAATGATAATCATGAATGTGAAATATGTACTCGTATCTTTGAAAATTCGGCTTGGTTTTGTCAGTGCATATATTTTCCACCCCGCTCCAGTTAAAAATTTCCGATATAAATAATCTTCTCCAGAAATTGTTATTTGGGGAAGAGAAAAGCCATAAGCTACTGTGCCGTTATTTTTTTCAAAATAGTCGAGTTTATTCAAACCCAATAGCGCGGAGCTGTAAACTATAGAATCCTGAGTATCCGCGACAATAACCGCTATTTGACCACTTTGAATGACATCAATAACACTTTGATCAACAAGGAGCTCGAGCTTGATGGCAGCCTGAACTATACCGGCAAAGCCACCGTCGATTATTATAGGCGCCGTAATTGCTATTATATCTAACGAGCCAAGGCCTTTTCCTTTAATTGCTTTAGAGATAACAGGTCTGCTACTTTCCTTGGTTTGCTGAAAATAGTTACGATATGAAATATTGAGGCCAGACAAAGCCGGTAACTTTGCGGCATATTCTGCAGGCGCCGCTAGCAGTATGTTTCCGTCTTTATCACTTACCACCATACTCTCAATGTTGGGACTTACATTGGCCACAGTATTGAGTATTTTTGCATGATTTTGAGTGTTTCTTTCATTGATTAACAACGTTGCCGTTGATGTCAGTGCATGCACTTTATTGTCTAATAATCGAGTAGAGCTTGTAGTGACTTGCTCTATCGCATTATCTAACTCTACGCTAACTAACACTTCGCTATCATGCGTAGAGCGATCGATAAAAAATAATACGACCATAAATACGGGTAACATTACACTGACTAGGTTAAATTCAAAGACCACAGCTGAAAATTTAGGTAGGGCCCGCACCTGATTGAATCGGCTGCCTATCGGAAGAAGCCAATAAACGATTAAGGCGAACATTGCGCATACATATGCACTTATCACGAAAGATAATGCTATGAAAACAGAAGCTTGAAAGTTGAGAGATAAATTTGTAACAACAATAAAACTACTTATGGGTAATCCGATAAGTAACCAAAAAAATAGAATTGCAGTTAAAAATCTTACCCCCCAGTAAAGTAACAGCGCAACAACAAAAAACTGTAGACCGTGTAACCAACCTAAAGGCATGTAGCTGTCATAAATTAAGAGCGGCAGCATACTCGCGCACAAAGCCAAAAACGCGATACGAAAAGGGAGAGCCAGTAAGCATAGCAAGACAAAAGCGCTTCCAAAGTAAATTGGAACACCACCAGCCATGTTAGCCACTAAAAACCCATTAACAATAAAGGCAAGGGTCCCTAACACTGCACCCATTGAGAATTGCTCATTAACTAATTTTACTGTGTTACCTATTAAGTCATCGATTTACGTGTTTAAAATATATACTTTCCCCCCCGAGTCAACAAGCTTTTAATTAGTCATTAAGGAGCATGATTTAAGTGCCAAGTATAAATAAATACACTCAAAAACAGCATATTTAGCACTTAGCTAGCATTAATCAGCGCTGTTCATTCTGGGTTCTTGACACTGCCAACAAATTGCAAACTGAAACTCATTCATTTGCCCACAGGTAATGCATGCCCAATCATTTTTGTTATCCGGGCTTATATCGGTTTGCTCTTGATAAAAGCTATCTAGTATTTTTTGTGCTTTAGGTTGCCATTCATCATCGTGAAGCCAAATTTCAGGTTCAGCATCCATGGGCGGTATTTCCCCGATAGCACCCTGCACTAGCTCATTTTTTACAAAACAGGGGACGCCTGCATCGTCTAAAATACTTTTGACTTGATAGACGTGGAAACGGTCATGATGACGAAAAAATATTTGCATTAAATCCTCTTTTATTAATAGTTTGCGCTCTCAAATCTGCTTATATCAAAGCTCTTTTTCATGGTGGACAGATCGTAGGCTAAAAAGATTACAATCTGCGGTAACTAATTTTGCAATCAGCCAATCTAAAAAATCGATTAGAACGATTATTTTTTATCGTTTTTAATGGTTGTAAATACACTCTATTATCCAAATAGAAACAAAAATAAACGGAAATGACAACGAATGTCCGTTTTAAGGCAAATATAATTATACTTTAAGAGTAATAAGGGAAAAACGATGTACGATATCATCATACAGCTGCGCCAGTGTCTACTGCTAAGCAAGCAAAAACAAAGTATTCAAGTATGTAATTTTAAAGATAATTATTATGGCGATCAGCAATGTTATACCGTAAAGCAGACAAATCTAAAGAGAAAAAACCACTCTTAATGGGGTTTACCAATAACGGGGGGCATTGCCCCCCCTCACCTCCGATTTAACAATGGCGAAGGGTATTAAATACTGGAGTAAAATAGAAAATGCTTTCGCGGTGCCTAACCCATGTCTATAGAAACGTCGCTCAAACTGCCTAAGCCAGTGCCGTCTTGGCTATCTAGCTTTATCATTAAACGTAAGTCATTTGGAGAATCTGCATTGTGCATCGCTTGCTCTTCGGTAATACGATTTTCTTTATACAGCGCATAAATCGCCATATCAAAGCTTTGCATACCCTGCTCTTTTCCCTTCATCATCGCTTCTTTTAACATACCAATTTCATTTCGTTGAATAAGGTCTGATACCAATGGCGTATTCAACAGAATTTCTATCGCAGCAACTCTACCTTTGCCATCGATCGTCGGCACTAGTTGCTGAGCTACAATAGCTCTGATGTTTTGACTTAAATCGAAACGGAGCTTCTGGTGCATGTTTTGTGGAGCCAAATGCATAATACGTTCAATTGCTTGATTTGCATTGTTTGCATGTAGCGTAGCAACGCATAAGTGTCCGGTATCAGCGAACGCCATTGCATATTCCATCGTTTCCATAGAGCGAATTTCACCAATCAATATAACGTCAGGAGCTTGGCGCAATGAACTCTTCAGGGCATCATCAAACGTATGTGTGTCGATACCGACTTCACGCTGAGTGACTACGCAGTTGTTATGTTCATGTACAAATTCAATCGGATCCTCAATGGTTAATATATGCCCATGAGAATGTTGATTTCTATGCCCAATCAGAGCGGCAAGTGAGGTTGACTTGCCTGTACCGGTGCCACCAACAAACAATATCAAGCCTTTCTTAGACATGATGATGTCTTTCAGTACTGGTGGTAAACCCAACTCGTCTACATTTGGAATTTGCGTTACAATTCGCCTGACAACCATACCAGGTTGGTCGCGTTGCCAAAAAGCACTGCACCTGAAACGGCCAACACCGTCTATGGAAATGGCAAAGTTACATTCTTTTTCCTCTACAAATGACTTTTTTTGCTTTTCGCTCATTGCATCATGCACGAGTTCGAGGGCTTCAGGTTCAGTTAAATTCATCGCAGTTAACGGCGTCATACGTCCGTTAATTTTGGCGCTAACTGGCATGCCAACTGTAATAAATAAATCCGATGCACTATGCGCAGCCATATCCTGCAAACATTGGTGTAAACTTAACATAATTGATCCTCTGTTGTGCTTACATGCCTATTGATGGAGGCTTATCTATTGACTTAGACGCTGCATCATTAGCTGAAATAACACCCATAGCAACTAGACGTTGTAAGCATTGATCCATCGTCTGCATGCCGTGCTTTTGTCCTGTTTGGATAACTGAATACATCTGTGGCACTTTATCTTCTCGAATAAGATTTCGAATGGCGGGTATACCTATCATGATTTCATGAGCCGCAACTCGTCCCCCTCCCACTTTTTTCAATAGCGTTTGTGATACTACCGCGCGCAACGATTCAGAAAGCATTGAACGTACCATTGACTTTTCTTCCGCTGGAAATACGTCGATAATACGGTCTATCGTTTTTGGCGCTGAGTTAGTATGTAACGTGCCGAACACAAGGTGCCCGGTCTCTGCCGCGGATATAGCTAGACGAATAGTTTCTAGATCTCGCAATTCTCCAACTAGAATAACATCCGGATCTTCACGCAAGGCGGACCGAAGCGCATTGTTGAAGCTATGTGTATCGCGATGGACCTCACGCTGATTCATTACACACATCTTATTTTTATGTACAAATTCTATTGGATCCTCAATAGTAAGAATATGCTCACGTTTATGCGTATTAATATGATCAACCATGGCTGCAAGCGTCGTACTTTTTCCTGAACCGGTTGCTCCTGTAACGAGCACAATACCGGTAGGTTGATTAATTATTTGTTTAAAAATTTCCGGCGCACCTAGCTGGTCTAGTGTTAGAATCTCGCTTGGAATGGTACGTAAAACAGCAGCAGCACCTCGGTTTTGCACAAAGGCGTTAACCCTGAACCGGGATAATTCTTTTATTTCAAAAGAAAAATCGCATTCTAGGTTTTCTTCGTAATCTTTACGTTGATGATCATTCATAATACTGAAAATCAAAGCGTGGACTTGTTTGTGATCGAGCGGCTCAACATTGAGACGACGCATTTCGCCATCAACCCGGATGATGGGGGGTAATCCTGCAGATAAATGTAAATCTGAGGCTTTATTGCTTACACTGAAAGCGAGAAGTTCGTTAATGTCCACTGTGGGTCACTCCAAAAATAGTTGCTGATTCGAACGTTGATATAAATAATTAATACTGTACTACTAAAATTTGAGAAACTAACTAATGACAAATCATATCGCCGAAAATATTCTGACGGTTCTTGCTCAAATAGAACAATGTGCTTTGCAGGCTGGTCGTGTTGCGAACAATATTGAATTATTAGCCGTAAGTAAAACCAAACCCGTATCGGATATTATTATTGCGTATGAAGCCGGACACCGTTCATTTGGTGAGAATTATGTCCAAGAAGGCGTCGACAAAATAGCTGAACTGAAGCACTTATCTGATATCTCTTGGCATTTTATCGGCCCATTGCAATCAAACAAGAGTCGTTTAGTGGCAGAAAATTTCGATTGGATGCATTCTGTTGACCGTTTTAAAATTGCAAAACGACTCAATGACCAGCGCCATAACTACGCCAGCCCGCTGAATATATGCATTCAAGTTAATATAGATGAAGAAGAAACAAAAGCAGGTGTATTGCCACACGAACTTATGCCTCTATTGTCAGACTGCGAAAAACTGAACCGATTGTGTGTAAGAGGCTTAATGGCAATTCCAAAAGCGAGTAAAGTAAAGTCAGAACAGCTGGCATCTTTTAAAAAAGTGCAGGCTTTATTCGCTACTTGTCAGCAAAAGTATCCACAATTTGATACTCTATCAATAGGTATGAGTGGCGATATACCTGCGGCTATTGAATGCGGCTCTACAATAGTTAGAGTTGGCACTGCTATTTTTGGCGCACGCGATTAAGCGTTCGACTATTGCTAACGCTATCGACTGAGCACTCATTAATCAACAAATGTGAAGGAGAAACATGCAAGCACGTAAGTTAAGTTTTATCGGCGCGGGTAATATGCCCAGAAGTATTATTAGTGGTTTAGTCAATGGCGGTTATGACCCCAAATTAATCACTGCATCCAATCCATCCACACCAAAACTAGATGCTTTGGCTACTGATTTTGGTATTAATACAACCCAATCAAATAAAGAAGCGTGCGAAGCTGGCGATGTTGTTATTTTGTCGGTAAAACCACAAATCATGGCGGCTACTTGCGCAGACCTTATTCAAAAGACATCACTTAATGGTAAAATTATGGTGTCTATTGCGGCAGGTATCACAACCTATCGTTTAATTGAAATGCTAGGTAATTACGATCAAGTTGTGCGCACTATGCCCAATACACCTTCTTCGCTTAGTAAAGGAATGACTGGACTTTATGCTCCTGATTCCGTAACCCAGGTCGATCGTGACTTTGTTGGACACGTCATGGATCACGTTGGCAAAACATTATGGGTAGAAAAAGATAGTCAAATTAATATCGTTATTGCTGCGGCCGGAAGCAGTCCCGCCTACTTATTCTTATTTGCCCAAGCAATGCAGGATGAAGCTATAAAAATGGGACTAGACAAAGACGACGCTCGTCTACTAGTCCAACAAGCATTGTTAGGCAGTGCTGAAATGATTTGTCACAATCCAGACCTTGAATTAAGTGAACTTAGAGCCCAAGTTACATCCAAGGGTGGTACAACACACGAGGCAATTAGTACTTTCCAAGAAAATAATTTAGAAGCTATTGTGAGCAAAGCCATGCAGGCTGCGGTTGCAAGAGCTGTAAAAATGTCATCTGACCTTTAACTTAAACGGAATCCAAGATGTTAGCCTTCAATAATTTAATTACATTTTTTTTTGATACTTACGCCATGATAGTGCTGGCAAGACTTTGGCTACAATGGGCGCGTGCCGATTTCTATAATCCGTTAAGTCAGTTTGTGGTTAAAGCGACCCAGCCTGCCGTTGGCCCATTGCGCAGAGTAATTCCCTCTTTGGGTAAATTCGACACAGCCACATTTGTGTTTGCATTTTTAGTCATTCTCACGAAATTTATCGTTTTCTTTGTACTGAGTGGTTCTATGTTTCCGGTGCTAACTACACTTATTTTAGTGCTATTTGGCTTACTTAAAAGTGCGTTTTGGCTACTTTTTATTGTCTTGATAGGCAACATGATACTCAGTTTTGTGCCTAACGTTGGGCCTTCAATTCGCTATCTTTTGCATCAGCTTACTGATCCGTTGTTAGCTCCTATTCGTCGGTTCCTACCGTCATTAGGCGGATTAGACTTCTCTCCTCTTGTGTTGATTTTAGCAATTCAATTTGCATTAGATCTAATAGGTCAATATCTACCGTACTTAATGTAAAGAAGAGGCAAAATTATGGCACATTCAGGCAATAAGCAATACCAAACAAAACTAGCTCGTGGCGCAGTATTCTTAACATTATTGCTTACCACTTTGCTTTTGCATGCAAAAGTTAGCGCAGAAGAGAAAACTCAATTAGGTAACTGGGAGGTGCATCACATTGTTCTCGGTACCACGTTTTTAACACCTGAAATAGCTAGAGCTAATTCCATCGTGCGCAGTAAATATAATTCATTTGTAAATATTTCGGTTTTAGATGGTAATGATAAGAAAGCCCAAAATGTCTCTATAACCGGCACCGCAAGAAATTTGCTAGGTAATAGCAAAAAATTATCATTCAAAAAGGTGGTGGACGGAGATGCGATATACTATTTAGCGGTTTTTTCACATGCGCACAAAGAAAATTTTCGTTTCGACATTAATATTCAGCAAGGCAATGAGGCACAAATTTTAGAGTTACAGCAAGAGATGTATGTTGATTAGGCCCGTTGACCCTATAAATTATGCAGATGATAAATTAATATAATAGTAAAAAGCCTCTCCACATATACACATGGTAGTGGCTTTTTTTGTATTTTTTAACTCCACGCTTACTCTGCTCGTTTAAAGACCAGTTCTGTCGCTGTGCTCTCTAAATCATTATATTGATAGCCAGCACTATTAAAGGTCTTCAATTCTGAAACACACGTAATGCGCTTTTCAATAATGTAGCGTGCCATCAAACCACGGGCTTTTTTAGCATAGAAGCTGATAATTTTATACTTTCCATTTTTCTCATCTTTGAAATGTGGAGTAATAATACGTGCACCAAGCAGTTTCTTCTTCACCGAACTAAAGTATTCGTTACTCGCTAAATTTATCAGGATATTGCTACCGTCATTTTCTGGATCGCCATTTCCTTGATTATCAGATGTCTGACTTGCGTCCTTAAGTGCTTTATTTAATTCTTGAGTAATTGAGGCACCCCAGTATTCATATAATGACTTGCCCCGTGTGTTTTCCAATTTTGTCCCCATTTCGAGACGATAAGGTTGCATTAAATCTAATGGGCGCAACAAACCGTAAAGCCCAGAAAGAATACGTAAATGCTTTTGCGCGAACTGAATATCCTCTTCTTTCAAGGATCTTGCATCAAGGCCTGTATAAACATCTCCGTTGAAGGCATATATTGATTGGCGAGCATTTGCAGGCGTAAAAGGAGTTGTAAAGCTTGAAAACCGTTCGGCATTCAATATCGACAGCTTATCGCTGATGTGCATTAAGCTTGCTAAATCACTTGGCGCTAACTTTTTGCAGGTTTTTACCAACGCTTTGGCATCACTCAACATACTAGGTTGAGTAAACTCTTTGGTAGGTAATGAAGATTCGAAATCAAGATTTTTTGCAGGGGAAACAACCATTAACATAATAACTTTCTATCCTTTTTTCTTCGCATGTTTAACACATGGGGGCAATTTCATCAATTTCTATCTATTCATGTATAAAAACACACAATCTGTTATAGCCAGTTGCCGCGACAATCGGTAATCTAGACGCATTATTTTACTCTAAGGCTCAAAGATGACAACACAACTTGAATCATTGCGAACGCTAACAACTGTAGTTGCTGACACAGGCGACATTGAAGCTATTAAAAAATATCAACCTGTAGATGCTACAACTAACCCTTCACTGCTGCTCAAAGCCGCCTCATTACCTCAGTACGCTAAATTAATCAAAGAGTCTGTTGTATGGGCACAAGCGCAATCAAATAAACCAGCTCAGCAGCTCATTGATGCGGGCGACAAACTGGCTGTCGCCATTGGTAAAGAGATTGTTGGTGTTATCCCTGGCCGGATTTCTACCGAAGTTGATGCTAGGTTAAGTTTTGATACAGCAGCAACTATTAAAAAAGCACACAAACTGATTAAATTATATGCCGATGAAGGTATCGACAAATCCCGTATTTTAATCAAAATCGCATCCACTTGGGAAGGTATAAAAGCGGCAGAGATTTTAGAGAAAGAAGGAATTAATTGTAATTTAACCTTACTGTTTAGTTTTGCTCAAGCAAGAGCTTGTGCTGAAGCGGGTGTATTTTTAATTTCTCCATTTGTAGGCCGCATTTTAGACTGGTATAAAGCAAGCACAGGTAAAGCCAGCTATCTAGGTAATGAAGATCCAGGCGTCATTTCTGTAACGGAAATCTATAACTACTATAAGTCATATGGTTACAAAACCGTTGTTATGGGTGCAAGTTTCCGGAACATCGACGAAATACTTTACCTCGCAGGCTGCGACCGTTTAACTATTAGCCCACAGTTGCTTGAAGAACTATCCAATACACAAGGCGAGGTAAAGCCTTATCTAATGGACAATGGCAAAGTAAAAAATGTCGGCGACAAACTTACCGAAGCCCAATATAAATGGGATATGAATGAGAATGCAATGGCCACAGAGAAGTTAGCCGAAGGTATCCGTAACTTCGCTGCAGACCAAGCGAAGCTCGAAATTTTGCTAGACAAAATGCTATAACCTAAAGCATCACACTGAACGCTACTACTTTTTACGATAATCGTTTTTACTAGCGCCTAGCAGAAATAAGCGGCTTATGCTCACAACAAAATGACTTAGCAGGGGCAATTCATAAAGTCACCCTGCTAAATTTTTAAAACATAGGGCATGCATAAATCAGACTCTGCATTTATTTGCGTTTGGTCGAAATTGAGTGTGTTTTTTGTGTGTTTATCGATGTACTAAATTTTAAAAATTGGAGATTCAACCGTGGAACGCATTCGTCACACTCAAGCATGGTCAACACTCGAAACACTCTCAACCAGTGTCAAGCGCCAACATATGCGCGACTGGTTTGCTAGCGATAAAGATCGTGCAAGTAAATACACAACTACAGCTTGTGGCATTACCCTTGATTATAGTAAAAATCGGGTTACCGAAGATGTATTAACCGCCCTTTTTGAGCTTGCGCAGCAGCGTCAAGTGAGCGATAAAATTAATGCTATGTTTGCTGGTGACCCTATTAATACCACTGAACATCGTGCAGTCTTGCATACCGCACTGAGAAACTTCTCTGGTAATCCGGTCATGGTTGATGGCGAAGACGTCATGCCGGGTGTTTTAGCTACCTTAGACAAAATGAAAGCGTTCACAGAAAGTATCCAATCGGGTGCGCACAAGGGCTGTACCGGAAAACCAATTAAAAAAGTCGTTTGTATTGGTATTGGCGGCTCATTTCTTGGCCCTAAGATAGTCACTGAAGCGCTTAAGCCTTATCAAAACAAAGCGTTAGATGTGCGTTTTGTGGCTAATGTTGATGCATGTCACATTCAAGACGTTTTATCCGAGTGTGATTTTGAAGAGACCCTGTTTGTCATGTCTTCCAAATCATTTAGTACGCAAGAAACGCTGCAAAATACGCTCACTGCAAAAGCGTGGTTTTTGCAACAAGGTGCAACTGACGCTGATATAGCAAAACATTTTGTTGCCGTATCCTCAAATGTAAAAGCAGCAACTGAATTTGGTATGGCGGCTAAGAATATATTCCCTATGGCGGATTGGGTAGGCGGCAGATACTCGCTTTGGTCTGCGATCGGCTTACCTATTTGTCTTGCAATTGGTTTTGATAATTTCAGGCAAGTGCTCCAGGGTGCTTACGATATGGATGAACACACGAAAACAACACCATTTGCATCAAATTTACCCGTCATATTGGCCGTATTGGGTGTTTGGTATCGTAACTTCATGGGCGCACAGTCACATGTGTTATTGCCTTATTATCATTACCTGAGAGGCTTTCCAGCTTATGTTCAACAACTTGATATGGAAAGTAATGGTAAGGTAACGACACAAAACGGTATGACTGTTGAACACGGCACAGGTCCGATTATATGGGGCGGTGAAGGAACTAATGGCCAACATTCATTTCATCAGTTGATTCACCAAAGTAACCTGCCCATTCCTGCAGACTTCATGTTGCCACTTAATGTATCTAATCAAGATGACACACATCACGCAATGTTAGCGTCAAACTGCTTTGGTCAAACTCAAGCCTTAATGCAAGGAAAAACCTTTGAAGAGTGCTACCAAGACTTAGCTGATAAAGGTTACTCTGATGAAGAACGCACAAGACTGGCTGCGCATAAGACAATGCCGGGTAATAAACCAAGTAATACGCTTTTGTTTGAGCAACTTGATCCGAAAAGACTCGGCGCATTAATCGCTTTATATGAGCACAAAGTGTTAATTCAAGGTGCGATTTGGGATGTGAATTCTTTTGACCAATGGGGTGTGGAACTAGGTAAAGTATTGGGCAATGATGTATTAGATGTCATTAAAGGGAGCAAGAGTGATGAACATTTAGACGCATCGACTGCGGCACTAATTGCTCAATTCAATCAAGCCCAAAAACATAAAACGTAGAATAAATCGCCGCTAATGTGGTGAAAATGCAACGGGAAGTTGATAAAGAGTTAATTAATATGTTTTAATTTTGCAACGCGTATGGTACATATTAAGCATGAGCAGTTAGGAAAAATGCTCTTCATAGCGTGAGTTGGATATGCAGTAAACGGTTTCGATAAGGAGATGCACGTGGAAAGAGCCGAGTTAATGTCAATAATCGATACAGAGTCCCGTCCAGTTAAAACCAAAAGCAAAAAACGAAAATGGAGAGAGATTGAAGCTATCCAAGACAAATATAAACTCGAAAGAGAACTATGTGATTTGGATACCAGCTTAGAGCATGAATTAAACCAAATGATGCGATAACATCGAAAAATGCCACTCAACTATATCAACAAGGTCTGAGTGGCATTTTTTTACAACTGCCCAATCGTCGTGATTAATAACCAACGTTTTCAGATTAATCCCTGCCAGTATTACTTAGTATATCGCCTTAAATAAAAAAGTGTGTTTTGACCAAGATGTGTTACTAAGCACGAAATCAGCCTTGCAATCTATTTAGGCTGCCAATCAATTTGTTCCTTGCCTAATGACTTTAAGAGCTTGTTAGTCATACTAAAATGCTGACACCCAAAAAAGCCGCGATATGCAGATAAAGGTGACGGGTGGACAGAGGTAAAAATAGTATGACGGTTTTGATCGATTAACCTCGATTTCTTTTGCGCAGGTGCACCCCATAGTAAAAAAATCACATTCTCGAATTCATTGTTAATCGTCGAAATAACGCCGTCTGTGAAATATTCCCAACCAATATTCTTATGTGAGTTAGCTTGCGCCTGCTCTACTGTTAACACTGTATTGAGGAGCAAAACGCCCTGTTCTGCCCAATGACTTAAGTTGCCGTGTGCTGGGGGGGAAAAGTAAGGAATATCTGTAGCAAGTTCCTTGTATATGTTGCGCAAAGAGGGAGGCGTTTTATTCCCCTGAAGAACTGAAAAACATAAGCCATGCGACTGATTTAAGCCGTGGTAAGGGTCTTGCCCTAAAATCACGACCTTCAAATTTTCAGGTTTAGTTAATTTGAAGGCGTTAAATACATCAACCTGTGGAGGGAAAACGACCTTGCCAGCAGCACGCTCATTCGCTACATGATTAAGAGCACTTTGCAAACCCGAGCGCAAAGACAACCTACTCGACGGTGTTTTATTGTTTGTATCTACATTATTACTGACATTGTGAGCGGTGGTTTGGTCTAGGGTTTTAACGTCAAAAAGTGACTCCCAAGTTTGCATGTGAGCCACTCCTTTACTTATTTTAAGATAGAAAACATATGCGACTTAAGTGCTTCATAGCTATTTTCAATATCTACAGAGAAGTCTGGTTTACCAACGCAATCAGCCAAAGGTTGCGGTAAACCGATGGGCTGTCCCAATACATTTTCAACCGTTTCTCTAAATTTAGCAGGGTGTGCTGTACCCAAAAATATGCCGACTTCACCCTCGACTAAAGAACGCGATAATGAGCGATATCCGATAGCTGCGTGTGGCTCTGAAACATAGCCCAAGCTCGCTAATTGGCGCATAGCTACTTGCGTATACTCTTCGTCGATAGCCTCGCCTATAAGGCTATCTCTGTCGATATAACCCTGTTCAATTAGCGCTTCTATGCGTGGCCAATTATTTGGTTGACTAACATCCATTGCATTAGAGATAGTTGCTACGGTGGACTTAGGTGTCCATTCACCGGTTTGCAAATAACGCGGCACCGTATCATTCGAATTAGTCGCAGCGATAAAGCGCTTAATTGGCAGCCCCAGTGACTTTCCAATCATACCCGCTGTAAGATTACCAAAATTACCGCTTGGCACTGAGAAAACCGCTTTATCTTGTTGTTCTTTAGGCAATTGAGCAACCGCTTCAAAATAATAACAAACTTGTGCAAGCAAGCGGCTAATATTAATTGAATTCGCTGAATTTAGGTGTAAACCATCTCGCACTTCAGGATCGTCAAAAGCTGCTTTCACTAACTGTTGGCATCCATCAAAGTCGCCTTCAATAGCAACGGTATGGATATTGCCTCCTAGCGTAGTAAACAGTTTTTCTTGGAGTGGGCTTATTTTGCCTTTGGGATACAAAATAACAACTTGGATATTATTAATACCATGAAATGCATGAGCGACTGCAGCGCCGGTATCGCCAGAGGTTGCCGTTAAAATAGTAATTGGCTGGCCTTCACTGATGTTAGCTAACACCTGTGCCATAAAACGCCCGCCGAAGTCTTTAAACGCAAGCGTAGGGCCGTGAAAAAGTTCTAAGCTATAAATATTCTCAGTCACCTTAACTAAAGGTGCACCAAACTGAAATGCGGTAGTGACAATTTTGCTAAGGAGTTCGTCCGGTAGCTCGTCACCAATGAGTTGCTTTAGTATGCGAATACTTCTTTCAACAAACGGCAACGCTAGCACTTCGTTAATATTTTCAAAAGGAGTAATTTCCTCAGGAAAATATAGTCCTTGATTTTTACCCAAGCCTTTTTTAACCGCTTCGGCAAAATTTACTTTATCACTCGCATCTTTCAAATTGACTAAATTCACGTCTAAAACCTTTGTTTTTTTGTTCTGCTAATGGTGTTGTCAGCATTGCCTTTTATGGTTTTGTGACACCCAAACTGTCTGTATTCTTGTCGAACTAAACACATTAAGAAAGGAGAGTTGTTCCTTTGTCACCTAACTGGCAAATATGGCTAAAGCCGTCTTTGTTCTGAATATACTCTTTTTCTAACCATGCCTGCATTGTTTTTGCTTCATCAAGCTCTTTAGCAACGGCGAACACCGTTGGGCCCGACCCCGAAATGCCGAATGCTAATGCATTGCTAGCCATGCAGGCAGCGCGCGCATCATCGAATCTTGGTAGCAGTACTTTTCTGTGCTGTTCAGCAATTACGTCAGTCATCATTTTCGCTGCTAGCGTTTCATTTTGAGTATACAAACTATGGACGAACACGCTAAGTTGACGGCCAAAATCGAGGGTCTCTGATAATGCATAGTGTTTAGGTAACAATCGTCTCGCTTCAGCGGTCGATACGGTAATGCCAGAATAACACACAACCCAATACCAGTTATCAAAACACGGAAGTTTAACCGCTACTGGAGACGCTTCGCCTGTCATCAGCACAAGACCACCAATATAGCTTGGCGCCACATTATCATAATGCACACTACCACTAATTTGACCTTCCAACTCCCCCATCATAACCAAAAGTTCATCTTGTGAAAACGGCTTTGCCGCATGTTCATTTAATGCATAAAAAGCAGCAACAATGGAGCTAGCGCTCGAGCCTAACCCGCTACCAATAGGTAATGCTTTGTGCAAATGTAGCTTAACCTTGAGCGGCGATTTAGCAATAGACCTTAATTTATTTTGGAAAAAAATATAACACTTGGTCACTATGTTGTTTTCAGAGCCAGGCGGCAATCTATCGGCGAAAGCACCATCTGCGCTTAATGAAAATTCATCAGCGTCGGTTACCGCAACCCAATCACCTAATTGTGTACCGTCTATAGGTTGTAATGCCGCACCCATCAAATCAAAACCAAGGCTAACATTACCAATGGATGCGGGAGCAAATGCTTTTGTTGTTTTTGTAGTCATTATCCGAAATCCTGAGTCCAAGGCATGGTACGAAGCACATCAGCAAATACACCAGCAGCAGTAACCGTAGCGCCAGCACCATAACCACGAATAACAAACGGAATAGGTTGGTAATATTTACTATGAATAGCGAGTGCATTCTCACCGTCTTTTACCGTCGCTAATGGGTGACTAAGTGGTACTTCCTGAATGGATACCTTACATTTATTTTGTTTAATTGAGCCTACATAGCGCAAGACGTTGCCCGCTTCTTTAGCACTTTCAACTCTTTTCTTTAAGTCTGCATCTAAGGACGGCAAGTTGGTTAGAAATTGATCAACAGTACCTGTGTCGTCAAAGTTAGGTGGTAAAACAGATTCAATTTCAATGTCCACAAGTTCCAATTCTAAACCCGACTCACGCGCCATAATAAGTAATTTGCGTGCCACATCCATGCCTGATAAATCATCGCGAGGATCGGGCTCAGTAAAGCCATTTTCCTTAGCTATTAAGGTTGCTTCAGATAAGCTCATACCTTCATCAAGTTTACCGAATACATATGACAGTGAGCCTGACAAAATACCCTCAAAACTTTCCAGTTTATCACCCGCTGAAACTAGTTTCTGCAAGTTATCAATGACTGGTAAACCTGCGCCAACTGTAGTCTCATAGAGATATTG
Organism: Glaciecola sp.; assembly: GCA_047637355.1. Lineage (GTDB taxonomy): Bacteria > Pseudomonadota > Gammaproteobacteria > Enterobacterales > Alteromonadaceae > Glaciecola. Next base: position 40,824 of record JBLIKA010000008.1, read on the forward strand.
CCGGTTAGTTCTCTGGGTAGTGCGCTGGAGTTTTCGGTATTGGTCCATGGATGCTGTATTGGCCTTCTTGTTTGGCGTTACAACATGGCAACCTGAATTCATCATTTCTATATACAAGTCTGCAATCACTTCGTTACTTGTACAATCAATAATAACTGGATTAACTAAACTGTTATCATTCGCAAATTTATGAATACGAGCCACTGAGAATGATTCATCCGCTTTTTCTAGCTGCGCCTTCCAATCAGAATTTAAGTCAACGCCATTGCTATTCAGCAATAGCTTACGACTATTAGCGACACCAAATACTTCGAGTCTAATATTCCTAGCCATCAACGCAGGTTGTTGCTGTGCAATTTGACGAAGTAACTCTTTGCCAACGTTTCCGCAACCGACCAAAAACGCATCAATGGTGTGCTTTTTTGTGAAGAAATTCTGATGTATCACTTTTACTGCTTTTTTAGCTTTCGAATTTTCAATCACGGTACTGATGGAACGCTCTGACGAGCCCTGCGCAATGGCTACATTATTCACTCTCGCCTGGGCTAATGCACCAAAAAACTTAGCAGCCATGCCCTGTGATTGACGCATTCCGTCACCCACCAATGTCACTATAGCGAGTTCTCGACGCACTTCAATTGGCTCAAGTAGTTGATTGATGAGTTCAAGTGCGAAGCTGTCTTCTAACAACTCTAGGGCGCGGTCAGCATCTTTATTTTGAATACAAAAACTGATGCTATATTCAGAAGAGCTTTGCGTAATTAAACTGATTGAAATATTACCTGTAGAAATAACATCGAAAATACGGCTAGCCATACCAACCATGCCTTTCATTCCAGGGCCTGCAATGTTAAACATTACTACATTTTCAAGGTGAGAAATGCCTTTCACGCTCGTCCATTTCTCACTTGCTTCATGGCTAATTAATGTACCTGGTGCAATTGGATTTAAGGTGTTGCGTATTAAACAAGGAATACTATATTGCGCAATAGGACCGATGGTTTTGGGATGCAGTACTTTGGCGCCAAAATAAGACAGCTCCATAGCTTCTTGATAAGTTAATTTGTCGAGTAGAACAGCCCCATCGACTTGATTAGGGTCGGCATTATAAACGCCATCAACGTCGGTCCAAATTTCGCAACAACTCGCATCAATGCACGCAGCTAAAATGGCTGCAGAATAGTCCGAGCCGTTACGACCGAGCGTAACCTTTTCGCCCAACTCATTGACCGCAACAAACCCAGGCATGATGATGAGTGAAGCGCCGCTAATATCAACATCGGAAAAACGCGCTTTGCTCGCACTTAAGTCAGCAATGCTGTCAAGGTAATCACCATGCGCGACAATATAATCGACAGGGTCAATAATATTATTACGAAGCCCTTTTGCGTTCAAAATTTCACTGAAAATACGAACGCTAACATACTCGCCCAGACTCAAAATCGCAGCTGTGATTTGGTCAGGACAGATTTTTAATAGCGCAATGCCTTTAAGCTGTTGCTCAAGTACCGACAATTTTTCAGTAATAAAGTCACTAAGTGGCTGGTAAGCAAAACTGTCTAAACTCTCGTTTAAATCGTCTGCAATGGCGTGCAGAGTCATGTTTAATTTTGCGAAAAGCTCGCCGTAATCAGCACCCGACTGAGCTTGTTCACACAACAATGAAAGAGCGTTGGTTACTCCTTTAGGCGCAGATAACACAACGGCAGCACCCTCTGTTTGGTGTGTATCGGTACTAATCTCAAGCACGCGCATATATCTAGTTGCGTCTGCGAGACTTGAACCACCAAACTTTAAAACCTTCATTTATCTCTCCTGTGCTCAACTGAGCTTATATTTGCCACATACAAAAAAACCCGCTTTTAGCGGGCTTTCGTTAACTGCTTAATATGCAAAAGCTAACGACTGCCCCTTAATGGCATGGTAATCATCATACTGGTCATTGTTTGCATCATTTTTATTATCATGATAATTGCTACAATATGACTCACAGCATTGAAGGCTGCGCGAGGTAAATTATCACTAGTATGGGTAATTATATTGACGTTTTTTCGTGCAATCTTAACCATACGTAGTTCAACCCTCTCAGTTTAACTTTTTGTCGTTAGTATTATTATTATTATTTTATGGGCATAATCTGCCGTATAGACGTCTATATGTCAACCTTGATTTTCGGATATGCGGGATGTTTTTGATCAACGTTGTTTAAATTGGTTTTTGTTTCAACTTTAGAAATTTCAATTTAAACATAGTGTTAGACCAAATAAGCTTAATAACAGACTACAAAATTCGTCAATTAAGTTGAGGATTTACTGTTTTTTACGACTAAATTAATAAATAAATGCTTTTTGATTCTCAATAAATAGAATATCTTTTCCTAATGTGGTGACATTTCCAAAGCGTATTGCGATAGTTTCCAGGGAGATACGGCCGCAAAGCTGTCATATCTGCATTGTAAACGTGGTCTATGAAGGTCCATTTAGCATAAACTGAGGAAAATACTAGTTTCACGGTTTAAGACACCAGAAATTAATCTTACCGCTCTAAATACCTGATCAAACTCACCACGGCTTGATTATCTTATTTGCCTTAATCATAGTGAATTATTTAGTAGCCTACTGCTAAGGCAAAATCAGTTTGTAGCCAACACTATAAACCGATTGTACCAATTCATTATCAGTTTCTACGGTATTAAGCTTTTTACGAAGCTTTTTAATATGACTGTCAATTGTTCGTTCACTCACTATTCGGTTGTCTTGGTAAACCAACTCAATTAATTGTGCACGTGAGTATATTCTTCCGGGTTTTTTATTTAGAATTTTGAGTAAGTTAAATTCAATAGCCGTTAACTCGATAAGTTGTTGATAAACTTTTGCCTGATAAGTGTCATCATCCAGCGTTAATATATTAGAAGAACTTGTTGCTTGTGGTGATATGCGTCTTAAAATAGTTTTCACACGTGCGACAACTTCGCGCGGTGAATAAGGTTTACAAATGTAGTCATCTGCACCAATATCTAACCCTAACAGACGGTCTATTTCTTCTACTCTTGCCGTTAGTATTATAATGGCGATATCGCTAAACTCTCGTAGTTCTCGGCATAGGGTGAGACCGTCTTTACCTGGCAGCATGAGATCAAGCAAGACAAGATCAATTGACCGAGTTTTTATAGTACTTATTACGTCAAGGCCGTCCAGTAAAATTGAAGTTTGATACCCGGCCTGCTGAAGATAGTCGGCCATAATTTTCGCTAATTTTTCTTCATCTTCAACTATCAGTATATGAGCCATTGTTATCCTGTTATTGATTTTTATTGGCTAAAGATTAACTAAAGGTAGTGTACAGAAAATCCGTAAACCTCCATGTGATGATTCGCTAGCGATGATTTCACCATGATGGGCTTGCACAATATTTTTACATAAAGCTAAGCCTAAACCTGAGCCACCTGTTTCTCTATTCCTGGAACTTTCTACACGATATAAATGTTCAAATAGTTTATCTAAGGATGCTTGTGGCACCTTAGGTAAAGTATCATTGATCGTTATTATTGCCCTGTTGTTTTCTGTCGACAGTGTAATAACTATTTCGCCTGGGGCATCCGTGTATTTAATGCTGTTGTTTATTAAATTATCAAACAGCTGATTGATTCGTGTCTCGTCGGCCCAAACAATTAACTTTTTGGCCTTTATTTCGGTCAGTAACGATAAGCCTGCCGCGTCGGCGTTGGTCTGGTGCCGCAGGATATTGTGCTTAAGCAAACTGGTTAAATCAAGATTGGTTTTATCATAACTTATCGCACCAATTTCAGCATTCGACAGTTCAGTTAAATCATTGACTAATTTTTGCAAATGCATCACCTCCTCTGACAGCGAGGCTAAACTTTGCTTGTCAAAGGCGCGAATGCCGTCTTCTATCCCTTCTATTTCACCTTTAATAATAGCAATAGGGGTACGCAATTCATGAGAAATGTCGGCTAACCAACGTTTACGCGACGTTGAGTTTTGTGCCAAACTCTCCGCCAAATCATTAAAATTTAACGACAAAGAGGCCAGTTCATCTTTACCCTTAACATTGAGCTTAACATTGAAATCACCTTTATTAAGTAAGCGCATCGAACGTTCTAAACGTCTAATAGGCATAATAAAATGTCGTGATAAGGGCAGCGCAATGATGATAATCAGGGCAAAAAGTACAATCAAGGTATAAAGTAAGTTCTGCTGTGTCTCCTCAATAAAAGCAAGATCAAAGGCATCACTGAGATGCTTTGTTGGGGGAAGTGCTAAATAGCCAACTATGCTGCCATCAAGTTCGATACTTTTCACACTAAAGTTTTCATCAAAACGGCCAATGAGAATGTTTTGGTTTCGGTCTAACAGTGTCGGCCTTAAGCCAATATTATGTTCTTGCGGTGGTAATAAAGAGCCAGCGTTTGGCCTGAGAGGCGGCATTCGTGGCCCAAACCTACGATGTCCATCTTTTATAGGGTTTTGTGATTCAACAGTTACTGAAAATTGCTCCCCTTTCAGATAAAGAGCAACATCGTCAGGGAGTTCCCCGCCTTGTTCTGACAGCTCAAGTATGTGCAGCCAAATAGCACTAGCAGGCCTTCTTTCCCGCTTGTGATTGACACCGTTTGGCGGAGGTTTAGCATGTTCAGGTGCGTTAGGTGAGTGCCCTGGGAATCGCTCTCTTGGTCCATGTCGCTTTTTTGCTAACAAGGGTTGCCAAGTATTTCCTTGTTGATAAAACCGCGCCAAATTTTCACTAAATAGCTGTAAACTAGCGAGTTGTTTTTGGTTAACATAATCAAGCATGCCACGGTCGAAACTCCATTGCATCACCGCAAAAAGTGCACTGAGTATTAAAAAGCTTGTTAGCAATAAGGCAATAATGAGTTTAGTCAGTATTTTCATATGTCGTTAAGCACCAATTGATAGGCCGTGATAAACATTAACTCACAAGTTATATCATTCATTGTTCCTTCAGTACTAACTGAATGTGAATTGCTATTGGTCACTTAAGGCTTCTAAGAAAACAACTAAGTCGTCAATTTCATTATCTGTTAGACCTAACTCGCCAATACGCCCGCCTTGGTCCACATTCTGATTAACCTCTGGTTCCGCTGAAAAAGTGGTATCACGGGTATTATAAAAATTAATAACTTCTCTTAGCGTACTAAATACCCCGTTATGCATATAAGGCGCTGTGTTGGCAATATTTCGCAATGTTGAGGTTCTAAACTCGCCATTATTTATTGCATTGCCAGTTTGAGCACCTAAGCCTAAATCAACAAAGTTAGGGTCAGCAAAGAATGCAGGTAATTGTTGATTACTCGGCACACCAATATTTTTGAATGCAAAATCAGAAAATATTTCAGCGCCATCATCACTGTGATGACAACGACGACAGTCACCTTTGTTATTAAAAATAGTTTGGCCACGCGTTTCTGCTGCTGTAAAATTTGCGTTGCCCGCTTGTACTTGATCGAAGGTAGAGGTAAATGGGGAGAATATACTGGTTCTCTCAAAAGCAGCAATCGCGTCTGCGACATAGTCATAAGAACGTTCGGTATCATCGAGTATTGACTCACCAAAGAGTAACTCAAATTCATTGGCATAAGTGCTGCTAGCAATTTTAGCTACGACCTCACTTTCTGTCGCATTACCCATTTCGATGGCATTAAGGAAAGGACCTTTCGCTTGCTCTTCTAATGACTGAGCGCGACCATCAAGAAATAAGCCTCCAATTAATGCCCTTTGCGGTCCGTTTCCTTGCTGAGTGGGTGCTGGAATATGTGCACTATAACTGGCGGTAGGAGAATTTCGTGTGCCAAAGCTAAAACCATCAGCGCCAACCGATGTTGGATTGGCGGTATTTGGGTCATCAAAGCCCGTATTGAGGGCATGACAACTTGCACATGACTGGCCAATAGGGTTTGATAAATTAGTGTCGTTGTAAAGTAAATCGCCTAAACTCACAAGCTCTCTGGTTGTTACTACAGAGCCATCAATCAAGGTGGTTGTTTCACTAAGTGCTAATATTTCAATATTAACGGTAGCGACATTGGAATCATTATTACCATCATTGACAAAAAAACTGAAGCTGTCAGCGCCTACATAGCCATTATTCGGCTGATAAGTGATCCTATTGTCATCCAAGGTCAATGAGCCATTACCACTGTCATTGTCAATCATATAAGTAAGGACATCATTTTCAGTATCTGTCGCTATTAATTCAATCGCCACAGCGCTATTGACGGTCGTGGTCACGTTAGTACTGTTAGCTATCGGTGCTAAATTTGTGACAGGGCTTGCTGTTATTGTTACCTGATCAGCAATACTATTTACCGTACCATCGTTCACCGTTAAGCTAAGGGTATAAGCGCCTTCGGTATCACCTACAAACTGAGGTGTTGACGATTGCGCATTCAGTAAGCTTGGCGAGCTGCCAGTGGGGCTAGAAGCAAACTCCCAGCTATAGCTTAGTGTATCACCATCGAGATCGCTGCTGTTGGTGCCATCAAGGATGACGGTTGTTTCATTTGTCACACTTTGATCAACCCCCGCATTTGCTACTGGCGGGTTATTAGCGGTTATTGCAACCGTGCTCTCATTACTACTGTCACTATTGCAAGCAGACAAGGTGAGTAGCAATAAGCCTGACATCGTTAATATTTTTGACTTTCTTAAGATTATTTTTTGACATTTCATGATGAATTCCTTCCATTCATTCACTACCTTGACAAAAAGATAACAATAAACAATGCAAACAATGTGTAAACAATAGGGAAGTAATAGGGAAGTATAGCTACCTGAAATTTATCTACCTGTTCTTCCGATTGAGGAGGAACTTCATCACTGCCTTCGATAGCAATAAGACTAAGATCTTTACGGTCGTTGCTCAAATGTTCATTATTATTCCAAACACTTTCTAAATCATTATTAACAAATTGACCAGTCAACTATCTTTACTGGTCAATTTTTTGGTCGCGTAATATAACAGAACAATTAAAGTGTTGACTAAAAGTAGCTTGCTAAGGGGACTCTCAGGTTTATTTCCATTATTTCCGCTTTGAGGTTTCATTGAATAGGATTTAATTTAATATACTTAAAAATGTGGTTTAATTTTTATGAATAAGCTTTACTCGATGCATGTAAGTTGTGTAGTGAGAGAAAAAGCCGTATGTTGATTGCAAAATAATAAATTTTCAGAGAATATGTTGGTAAAATTTTTCCACGAAATGCGGCGCAGAAAGGTTTTTTCTGTTCTTGCTTCCTATGCCGTTGGTGGCTGGGTTGTCTTGCAAGTATTAAGTATTATTCCGCAAGCTATAGGGTTGCCAAACTGGATATTAACCTTTGTATCTGTCATCTATTTAGCCTTTTTCCCTGTTGTCTTTTTTGTATCTTGGTATTTCGACATTACTCCAGAAGGTCTCAAATTAACGCCTTCTTCTGACCAAATTGATGTAATTAATGTAAGTAAAAAATACTGGTTCGGTTTTTCGGTCATGCTCCTATTTTCATCTCTTTTAGGGTTTTATGGTTATCAAATAGCCCTGAGCGAAGTGGTTAAAGTAGGTATAAATGTTGGTGATATCAAATTAGAGCAAAGCATCGCCGTGCTGCCGTTTAAAGACGCGAGTGCAGATTCTGATCAACGATATTTAGCTTTTGGAATCCAAGAAGAAATCTCTAATAAATTAGGTACTTTCGCAGGTTTGTCTGTTGCCTCTACTTTTTCGTCATCGGCCTTTTTTGAAAAGTATATGGATCCTATTGTTATTGCAGAAAAGCTCAATGTCTCGAGCTTACTGACCGGCAGTATTAGGGTCAACGGCGATCGTTTAAAGGTACGAGTAGAGTTATTGAATGGTAAAAATGGGCAAGTGATCTGGACAAAGTCTTTTACTCGCCAACTCATCGATATATTTGCAATTGAAGAAGAAATCAGTCGCAGTATTGTTAATTTATTGCAAGACAAATACTTAACCCCAGATGAAGTCAAAATCACGAGTAAAACGGGGAGTTCGTTAGCTCTGGTTTTGTATTTGCAAGCAAGAGATAGCTTAAGATTAAGAACCACTGAAAGTGTAATGCAAGCGAAGAAACTATTTGAGCAATCATTGGCCTTGGATTCACAATATGCCAACGCGAAGGTAGGGTTAGCACAAACTTTTCTATTGTTAGCAAAACACGCAGGCAGCCTTGGTGTTATCGATTCCGAAGTTGCGACGAGATTAGCAAGGCAAAATTTAACAACCGTGATGTCACGCTATCCAGAACTACCAGATGTGCATGCTACAATGGGTCGCACACTTGCGTATGAATTAGAACACGAAAAAGCGTTACCCTATTATGATCAAGCTATCTTATTAAACCCAAACTACGCTACTGCATATATATGGAAGTACATATCGTTAAAAGCACTACAAAAAAAACAAGTTGCTTACGAAACTCTAAAAAAAGCTTATGAACTTGATCCCGCTTATTTATTGGTACTATACAATTACGGACGATACCAATATGACTTAGGCAATATTGAAGAAGCTCGCAAACTTTATGGGAAAATTTTAGAATTACATCCAGAAAGTCCTCTGACGCACAGAGGCCTGGCGGAGATTGCGTTTTCGCAAGGGAATTTGTTGGAAACGGCTATACAGTGGAAAAATGCGCTCGATAAATCTCCTAAAAGTAATTCTTATAGAACATCGTTAATTAATGTTTTGTTTCAGGTTCAAGCTTCTGAATTAGCACAACGATATATACAAGACGAACATTGGACAGTAAATACACTTATAGCGGCTGGAAAATATTCGCAAGTTCAGGAGCTTATGAATCAAAAACTGAACGAGAACCCAGGCGAAAAATGGGACTTATATGAAGCCGCATGGTATCAATTGCTTTATGGTGATATCAATAAGGGCAAGGATTTACTGATAAAAGCAGATCCTCTGTTTGCGACACAAGAACTTTACTTCCCCCCTTCATGCGACCCCGCTATTGAGCTTGCTTTTGCGCACGCTATAGATAAGAACACAACAAGATCAAATGAACTACTAGACGGTTGTAAAAAGCTTCTCGCCAACATGGTGCAAGCAGGTCAAAAAAGCGAGGCTCTGGATTATTTAGCGGCAAGAATAGCTGTATTAGACAATAATTACCCTTTGGCTATCAGTAAACTACAAAGCGCCTATGACTCGGGTTGGAGAGAGCACTGGACTAAAAAAGACCCCTTGCTAAAACCAATTAGTCAAAGCACGCAAGTACAAGCGATATACACTCAAATCGACAACGATTTAGCGACTGCAAAGCAAGGACTCATGGAGCACTTTAGCAAATAAGGTTTATTTATCTGCCTTTATACGAGTTTTGCTTTAGACGTCGCTCATGTCTTTATTTTCAACACAAGACCAGTCACGCGTTTCAATCTTCAGCTTGTTTTTTTAAAGATTGTTCGAGAACATAATAATAAACCTATTATCAATCCCAGTATGCTCAATTGATTAGGGGTATTTACTTCAATTATTACGTTATATCTGCGAGCTGTTGAAGTACTATAAGTGTTCCCTGATGCAGACCAAGAGTATAAATCTTTATCTTCAGTATTTTCTTTAGCTGCCTGATCGTATTTATTCAAATAACCAAATACCATATCAACTGGCGCAGTATATGTAGATGTAAGACCTAGTTGATAGAATCCGGGCGTGATCTCAATTGGAAAACTTGTATCGAGCCACACGTCAATTTGACCATTTTCTGCGGCATAAACAATGCTTGTAGGTTCCCAACTAGCTATTTCATCGCCTCCATTTGTAATATCATAACCATAACCGTTATCAACGGTAAATGGCGGTTCGTACAAAGACCATCGAAATGAGGTGGTTACGCCGGCATCTAGACCATAAGATATACTATGTCCTAAAACTGTTAAGCTATCACCAAGAAAAAATTTATAATCACAAAAAGAGGGGTTACATCGAACATCAGTTATGCCATCTCCGCCTGAGCGGTTAATAAAAGGAATAGGGTCTGTTTGTATAAGCGCTGGGAAACCAATAAATTCAGCTTCTTCTTCGCCAATGTACGACATAGAGTTTTCACTCGCTATATAATAGCCGGTTGAACTTCCGAGATCTTCTGAAGCACCCCCGCGTTTAATCAGCTTTGCATCCACTCCGGTTGACAACAATAACAACGAAACAGATATAGGAAGTGCAAAATTGGATTTCATATCTTTCCAAACTTCATAGAGGGTAAAAGAAATTGGCATGCAATTTTTAAACCTTAATTTATATATATGATTTTATTGAATAATTAAATATATAAATAAAATAGTGTAAAATAACCAGACACCACAAGAGCACATATTGCATTTAGACGGGTTAGCACCCTTCAGGACGAACCAACTTAATCTACTTTGATAATATGCTATTGACACAAATAATTTAGCACATCAATAAGTGATGCATGGCCCCCTATTTACTGATTTTTTTCGCCATCGCATTCAGCGATTGGGTTTTGAGTTTTTAGTTTTTAGTTTTTAGTTTTTAGTTTTTAGTTTTTAGAGTCAAAGTCATACGATAAGTTTTTATGTCAGCCGAATACTGACGCTCTTCACCGAAATATTCGAACATCGGACAATGTAAAATTTCTGATGTCGAGCCCGCAATTCTTACTTTGAGCGACCATATTACTACTCCCCAACAAAAGCTTTTTTCTTCTATGCGATGTCCGTAAAAATAACATCAAAAGACGCTAACTTTTTAAATTGATGTAATAAACTAAAAAGGCACTCCATGTAAATGGAATGCCTTTATTTTCACTAAAAACATAAAAAGCAAATTTGATAGTTGATTTAGCAAAGCCTAATTTTTACTCAGTATATTTTGCTTATTAACTATCATCTGATTGCGTCCCACCATGTTTTGAAAATTACTGAACGTTTTAGCTGAATCTAAATCTTCAAGACTCGCATCTACATTACCCAAAACATAATGCATAATTGCACGGTTATTATAAGAAATAACAGAGGCTTTGCCCGTGTTAACTGCCGCATTGCAGTATTCATTGGCCTTTTGCATGTCTTCAATCGCTAAATAGGCTACGCACAAGTTATCAAGAAGTGGTTTACGTAAAGACGCAATTGAAGTTTTGGCCAAACCCGCTTTGCTTTTACGGATACCTTGTTCAAATTTGCCTGCTTCAATTTCTCGCACACCGATAACTTCAGCTACGCTGGTTTTTACCATTAGTCGAGAACCAGATGCTCCATCAGTTGCTGATGCTTGGCTTAACGGCATTATCATTAGCATAGCTAAGACCGCAGGAGATATTGATTTGATTGCTGTTTTCATAATGTGCTACCTTTTATATTTGAATGAATGGTTACCGCTTTACTGCTAGTAATTCATGTTTACTATTGCCCGTTTACTTATGCGACTTGCTTGCGCCGCATCTGTTTCAACAGTATGGTTACCAAATGAGAAAAATTCCTGAGGAACAACAGATAAAAACCTGATGAAAGTGTGATGGAAAACCGATATTGGTGTTTAAAGGCTGAAATAATAGGCTGATAATTAAGTGGGACAAGATAATTGACAGAACAAGCGTTACCTGAAAATGGTTATTTCGGTTTAGGAGACTACTATGTTGATGTGGGCGATCATCGGGTATTTCATGATGCTGAGAGTCGTCACTTAGAGCCCAAAGCTATGCATGTACTCTATCAGCTAGCATTGTGTGCCGGCGAGACCGTTAGTCGACAAGAATTGATGGACCAAGTATGGCATGGACGAGTTGTCGTTGAGGATGCCCTAACACGGATCATCTCGCAGCTTCGTCTAACCCTCAACGATAGTAAAATGCGTCAGGTAATCCAAACAGTGCCTAAAAAAGGGTACCGACTAGCGCCAGATGTCACTTGGTTAACCAGACAAGAATTTATTAAACTCAGCACAATACATAGTGCAGACCTAAGTTTAGCACCTGCATTTAGTAAAGGTAAAATTGCAGCACTGATCGCTGCCTGCTTATTACTAGCTTTGCTGATATTTTCTTTATTACCAAAAGTTTTTGAGTCGCAGGACTCTATTCCCAGGGCACTTACTCAGGATATTGAAAAAAGTAACGCACAAACACAAACTACCATCGCGTTTTTACCCTGGCGAAATCTTACCGGCGATGAGCACAATGACTATCTTGCTGAGATGCTCCCAGAAGAGCTATCTATGACTCTGGCCCAGTCGGATAACGTGACCGTGCTAGCGCACTATTCTTCCCTTGCCCTTGCCAAAGATCCCCAAGCACTAGATTCTCTTGTGGAACACTCAAAGCTCGAGTATTGGGTAGAGGGCAGTATTACACAAGCGAATGAGCGCATTCGAGTCTTAGTACGATTAGTCGAAAAACAGAGTAGTAACGCGATATGGTCAGAAGTGTATGAAGATGACATGCAACAACTGCTGACCTTAAATACTAGGATCGTCTCGGATATTAATGCACAACTGTTTGGGCAAAGCGCACAAGCTAATTTTACAGCCGCTGCCGACAGCGTCGACATTAATGCTTACCAAGCTTATCTTCAAGGCAATTACTGGTGGATGAATGGAAAAACGAGTGAGTGGTTTTCTCGAGCAGAAGCATCATTCTCAAGAGCAACTCAGTTAGCTCCTAATTTTGCCGAGGCATTTGGTAGTTTAGCGTTTATCTACGCGAGATATAATTATCATGATATCTATATGGGAAAGGCAGTCGCTGTTGAAAAAGCCACTGCGTCTATTGATAAAGCCATAAAACTTGATCCTAATGACATTAACGCCCTCCTCGCTGGCGCATTATTGGCCACTGAAGACTTGCAATTTGATGCGGCCGAGCAATTAATTAATCAAGCATTAAACATAGATGCCTCAAATGCCAGAGGCCTCTATGTATATTCGGAGCTGGCCTTGGCCAAAAATGAGTTTGACGCGGCGCTTATGTATGCAGACAAAGCATTGAAGATAGATCCTCTGTCTCCTTGGATAAATGTAAACAAAGCCATTGTACACTTTTGGCGTAATGAGATGAATAAAGCGCTTGCTTCAGTCGACTACGCAATCGACATTGATAGAAATTACACTTGGGCTTATGTTTGGAAGGCCAAAATACTTAGTAAAAGAGGTGATATTTCAGGCGCTATTGAAGCAATGAAAGCCTGTTTAGAAATTGATGATGGCTCGCCGGTAAATAGCATTTACTTAGCTCTCCTATATACCGAGGCTGAAATGCTTGAGCAAGCTGAAAAATGGTTTGCGCATACTGCGTCGCTTTATGGCGATTCTCCGGACGCTCGCTTTTGGCAAAGCTATTTAAGCTTTATCCAACAAAAAGAAACCCCTGATATAGCGCTACAACTACTAAATCAAGTCACCATAAAAACCACTCGATTTTTTAGTTTAATACCTCTGCATAAGGTTTTACTTTCGTCACAACCCACGTTGATAAAGCAAGCATTGCCCCAATTTTTGTCATTTATTGAACGCCCTAATCAATCAGGCTTTTGGGTCAATCATCATAATCGATATAGCGCTTACGCGGCCTTGGCATTGATGCAACAGCTTGACAACGTTGAGTATGAGAAAAAATTAGATTTACTAAGTGCTCAAATTAAGATTTTTGAGGAAAGAGTCGCTTTGCCACTGCCTACCGATATAAAGTAATGTGCAAAAATAGCGTATGGCAAAACATACGTCGCCACGCTGGTTCGACATTTCGCAACCTAGGTTTATGTATACATAATGTCAACACTGGGAAATAATCCATACACAAAAATTCAGTAAAGTCGGTCGGTTAAACTGACTGGCTTTTTTTGAATCACCCCAAAAGACAAGGCAGGACAAATAAGTATTCATGGCCAAAACTAATCCCATTTTCAAGATAGAAAGTTTCGGTATCTACGATGGCTTTCATGCTGCGGGTAAGTCATTACCTAAAATCAGTCAGCATACCGCTCTTATTCCAGCACAAATAGATATTGAATTTGGGTTGACTCTCAGTGCAAAGAAAGCAAAAGGTATTACACTTGATTGGTGTATTAATCATCCAAATATTTGCGACAAAAAAGGAAGACAAATGGCCCCTTTTGAAGGCATCGTAGTGGTGCGAAACAACGACTGGAAGTTTTATCTAGGTGATACTATTTGGCTACCGGTTGACGATAAAGTCGGTGAGTGGCAAATGTATATTCGATACAACAATAGCGTGGTGGCGGAACAAACATTTGAAGTCACGTTGGATGATTTAGGGAGTCAGAACGAACGTATGTTTTGGAAAAGTCGTGGATTCTAAACACTACTTTCAGTCGTTATTGGTCAAATATATAACCTGTATATACTATTAAGCATAAAATTAAATATATCACGCTCATTTACAAACTGGTCTGTATTTAGGTTAATAACGTTGAATGTAATATTACTATATGTGAAAGTTCTCTAATGTAGCATTACTTTCAAGAATCAAAGGATAAAAAGTGACAGACGTCATTCAAGGTAACTCACAAATTTCTCTAGAATTAATTGAATTCGACAGTGAGTTTTACAACATAACAAAAACAATCAACATTTTAAGTGCCGTAAACCCAACTAACTTTGACCAGCAAAAAAGAACCTTCTTTGATAGCCATTTTTCTATTGAGCCTGAATTCACTTATGAGGGAAGCAAGTTAGACGTATTTGCTACCAAAAGAAGGTTATTAAACTTACCGCTTGAAAAGGTTGTTGATGAAGACCTCACGGAAATTTACTCTGACACAATTGACAGCTATTTAGACAAGGTAGACCAATTTAACTCTATTGGCACTAATGACTTCATTTACGATTCGCTTCGTTATTTTGGCGAACCAACACAAAAAGATATCGGGAACGCAAAATTCATTCTACATTTACCGGGTAATCTAAATGAGGAAAACGAGGAAATATTAGCATTTGAGGAAATCAAAAAAATATTAATCCAATTTGCTGAAAATAATAATCTGCCCTATAACCTCAGACTCGAAGAAAACATGATCGCTAATGCCTTGGTATCGGGCAATACAATTAAGCTAAATAAAAATGCAAAGCTTTCTGCAAGTGACGCCAATGCTTTAGCACACCATGAGATTGGCGTGCATTTAGTGACCACCTTAAACGCAAGACAACAACCACTCAGAATTTTAGAAATTGGTAATCCGCTCAATACAATGACACAGGAAGGTTTAGCTATTTTAAGTGAGTACTTGTCAGACAATTTAACCATTAAACGTTTGAAAATATTGGCTTTGCGGGTAGTTGCGGTTCAATCTATGATAAAAGAAAAAAGCTTCAGAAAAAGTTTTTCACTACTCAAAGAAGAATATGGTGCGAGCAATGATATTGCATTTTCTGTGTGTTCACGGATATACAGAGGTGGTGGTTTTGTAAAAGATTATTTATACATGCAAGGCTTTCATAAAATGCTCAATGCGTATGAAAACGAGCCCTATTTTAATTTGCTATTTGCGGGTAAAACATCTATTGATTACTTACCGCAAATTAGCAGATTAATAGACAGAGGCATTTTACAAAAGCCTCAGTATATTTCTACTATATTTCAAAACCCCAAGAGTTTAAGCGAAATTAAGCAATATATTGCGCACGCAATAAGGTAGGTGTAATCAATACGAACGCATTATTTCCCTTTAGAAGCACTGCGTTTTTTTGCTTTAACTCTATCACCGGTAATCTCTGTTTTACTGATTTTGTTGGTTTTGCTAGGGCGACCACTCTTTGAAATGCTTTTTAACAAACTTTGGCGGTTGCTCACCTCAAACCCTTTCTTTACGACTCGTCTAATAGGAGTACCAATAAGGGTTTCAATGCGACTTATTGTGCGCTCTTCTTCACGACTAACAAATGAGATAGCATTCCCTGAGTTTCCAGCACGACCAGTACGACCAATTCGGTGAACATAATCTTCAGGCAAATAAGGCAGGTTATAATTAACCACAAAATCCAAACCTTGAATGTCGAGCCCTCGAGCTGCAACTTCAGTAGAGATTAACACTTGAAGCTTTGCTGACTTAAAATCAGCCAATGCGCGGCGACGCGAGCCTTGGCTTTTATCACCGTGACAAACAGCGGCGTCAATTTTACTGTGTTTAAGTGCAGCCATTAGCTTGTCAGCTTGCTCTTTTGTACTAGTAAAAACCAATACTTGAAACCAATTATGTTCTTTCAGTAGGACCTTAAATAAATCAATTTTGCGTGACTCTTCAACTGGGTACATCACATGATTTACCGTATCAGCAGCGGCATTAGCTCTACTTACTCGAATTTCAGTGTGGTTATTTAAGATTTTGTGGCACAACTCATTAACTGCAGGTGAACTGGTCGCTGAGTATAAGAGAGTTTGGCGTTTTTTCGCCGTGTGCTGCATAATCTTGCTTACATCAGCAATAAAACCCATGTCTAGCATGCGATCTGCTTCATCAAGCACAACGAACTCTGCATTAGCCAGAGTCACATTATTTAATGCCATGTGCTCGAGCAAACGACCAGGCGTCGAAATAAGAACATCGATTCCGTGCTTGAGTTTGCTCATTTGCCCTGCCATTTTTACGCCACCATATAATGCGGTAACCGTTAATGATGTGAATTGAGCATAGCTACCAATTGCTTCAGCAAGCTGTTCAGCGAGCTCTCGTGTCGGCGTTAAAATAAGCGCTCTTGGGCTACTTGAAATAGTCTCTTTAGGCGTATCTAGCATTTGCTGTAAAATAGGCAGTCCAAAAGCGGCTGTTTTACCCGTCCCCGTTTGAGCATGTACAAGCAAATCTTTACCGCGACGCGCTTTTACTATTGATAATTCTTGAACTGGCGTCATTTCGCTGTACCCACAAGCTTCAATAGCTTGCTCAAGAGATGGGTGTAAACCTAAAGTTGAAAATTTCATGTGGGGTCCTCTGTAGCGGTTTTCTGTAAGGTAGTCGTTTAATGGCATGAAAGACCAATAAACACTGGCTACAGTCAAAAAATGAGTGCGGAATATACAGTATTTTATACGATTTAGTGAGATTAAATGATGTTTTTCTGCTCAATAATAATATTAGGGCATTTCATAACATTATAAAAGATACTCAAATATAAAAAATAGAACAGTACCCATTTCTAGCTGTCTGTTTTACGTAGTTGTTTTAATTAAAAAAATTCGATATATCAACTACTGACATGTCCTTTCATTAGTACTTTCTGTTTTCTTCGTTTTAGCTGTCTCTTAGCGATCATAGATATTGGTGTACTTATAAGTAGGTTTAAAAACAACCGAAATAGGATGCCTTCTATTGTAATCGGCAAACCGAATGAAAAATTGGCTAAAGTATTGTCTATATATTGCTAGATGCCTGGTGAGAGAATGAATACTAGCTTTTCAATTATATTGCCGTTCTGGAAAACAACGAGTCCTTTACTCCGCTCATTATACTTGATAATAGTTTGTTGTTTTTGAACGGCATCATCGCGAACACTCGGTACTTCATTTTTGGGATGATGCTCAATCATGGCATCCATAGAAGCATAATTATATTTTTATGCGGTTTCTTGATATTCGTTGATCTGCCATTGACTCGAATCATGCATGTCCGCTAAAAATTGCTGATAATAATCAGCCAGCTGAGGCACTTGAATAGCCAACACCAAGGTAATACCAAAAGACAACTTGTAGAGCGTTTTGAATTTAAATTTAATTCCTGCTTCAATGCAATGCGTAACTCGTCACGCTCAGTTCTTAGTT
>JBLIKA010000009.1:0-53177 GCA_047637355.1 Glaciecola sp.
TCAGAGATACATGCTCGACGATCCGCAATAAGCTTAAACCGGGAATGATCAAAATAAATCTGACCGTCTCCTTAGGCAGGCACTTTCAGTCAATAGTTTAGTTTTGCTGTTATGTGAAGCGACAATGAACTTGACCAATCAAGCTGGTTTATTAAGACTAGGTTCGTTGGTTAAACTTGCTCAACTTAGTTCAAAGCTACTGCACTCTGTGGTCCACGCGCTTATCGCTATATGTTCCATTTGGCAACCTCTAGTGTTTAACAAAGCGGGATTTTACAGACTGAGTTAAACGTTTTGATATAAGACATCTCCCAACTTAGTCATTATTACAATTGCCCAAATCAGACAGGCAAATCCTATTCCCCTTTCTGCTCTTTAAATAAACATAGGTACTTTTTTTTCATTCTTACTTTTCAGTACTAAAAGGGTAAAAAGAAAACATTTAAATAAAGAACGCCGTAAAGTAATTTATGTTTCAATAATAAAGAAGTGGATTTTGGTTTGATTAGTATTTTAATAATTAATAAAGGGAGGAGGTAACAGGGAGATAACGAGGCGACGCAGACGCATCACCTCATAAGAAACTTAGATTGTTTCAACGTTTGCTGCTTGCAAACCTTTTTGGCCTTCTTCTACTTCGAAAGACACTTTTTGTCCTTCTGGAAGAGTTTTGTAGCCTTCAGCAACGATAGCTCTAAAATGAACAAAAACGTCTTTGCCGCCATTGTCCTGTGTAAGAAAACCGTAACCTTTATCAGCGTTGAACCACTTAACTGTGCCTGTAACTTTAGACATGTAAACCTCAAATATATATAAATTTAATCGCGCAAATAGCTGCGCATTCCGAATTTCTGGGAAGATGACTTACTGAGATTTCACTAACAAATGGAAAAACGTCTAACTGATGGTCACGGGCGTGAACAAAGAGGTTTATAGCACTTACAGTATCAAACTAAATAACGTTGTCTTTTCAGAAACGCAAAAAGTATAACACAAAAAACACCATTGCAAATGTTTATTCGCTGAAACTGCAAATTAAGTTAACAAATTTGAGCAATGGTGGTTCTCTTAATTACATTCCAAACGCTATGGTCGCAGCGCTTTGTCGCCTCTTGCCAAACCGCAAACACCGGTACGTGCAGACTCAATAATATCTCCACATTGTGACATTACATCTTCAAATGCACACAGCTTATCGCTAGTTCCAGTAATTTCAATAGTATAGTTATTGGCATTTACATCTAGAATCCGAGCTCTAAAGATATCTACATTTCGCTTTACCTCGGCACGCGATAACTCCGTTCTATTGCCTACCTTTATAAGCATCAGCTCGCGTTCGATGTGCGGACCTTCGGTGAGCTCGGCTACTTTTAGCACGTCAATAAGCTTGTTTACCTGCTTAGTAATTTGCTCAATAACTTTGTCATTTCCCTGCGTAATAATAGTCAACCGAGATAAACTTTCATCGTCAGTTGGCGCTACGCAAAGAGAATCAACGTTGAAACCACGTTGCGAAAACACACCGACTATTCGTGATAATGCACCTGGCGCGTTTTCCATTAAGACTGAAATAATTCTTCTCATTATGTACGCTCCGTTTTGCTCAAGCGCATATCATCCATCGCACCATATTTAATTTGCATAGGATAAACGTGTTCATTTTGATCAACCATGATATCCATAAACACTAGACCGGGAGTCGCAAAACAACGTGCCATTGCTTCGTCTAGATCATCAAGATGATCTACTTTGATTCCGGTGTGACCATAAGCTTCAGCCAGCTTAACAAAATCAGGCATAGATTCCATATATGAACTAGAATGACGTCCTTTATAATTCATATCTTGCCATTGACGAACCATACCAAGAGCTCGATTGTTCAATGAAATAATTTTTATAGGTAAACCATATTGCATACAGGTTGATAGCTCTTGAATATTCATTTGAATACTGCCATCCCCCGTTACCACGACAGAGAGTGCATCTGGATACGCAAACTGCACCCCCATAGCTGCAGGAAGACCAAAACCCATCGTGCCGAGTCCACCTGAATTAATCCAGCGACGCGGTTTAGCAAACGGGTAGTACAATGCCGCAAACATTTGATGCTGACCTACGTCAGAGCTCACATATGCATCTCCCTTAGTATGTTCATACAAGGATTGAATAACTTTTTGTGGCTTTATCACCTGAGTAGATTGATCAAACTCCAAGCATTTTTTTCCGCGCCATTCTTCAATTTGTTGCCACCAATCTGCAAGTTTTTCTTTTTGGTTAGTAAAATCTGCATCAGCAAGAAGGTCTAACATTTGCAAAACCACTTTATCAACGGAACCAACCACTGGAATATGTGCATTTATAATTTTTGAAATTGAAGCAGGATCAATGTCTACATGAATGATGTCAGCATGAGGGCAAAATTTATCTACGTTGTTAGTTACTCTGTCGTCAAAGCGCGAACCCAATGCAATAATACAATCTGAATTATGCATCGTTTTATTAGCTTCAAGGGTGCCGTGCATACCCAGCATCCCGACAAACTGCGGATGTACTGATGAAAATGCACCTAATCCCATTAATGTGCTGCACACAGGCGCCTGTAAAAGCTCTGCCAATTGCGTGACATAAGTAGCAGCCTCTGCTGCAATTGCACCGCCGCCTACATATAATACAGGGCGTTGTGCCTTCAACATTGACGAAACCGCTTTTTTGATTTGTTTGTTATGGCCTTTCAATGTGGGATTGTAAGAACGCATTGTCACGTCGTCAGGAAACACATAAGGATGTGTGTCTTGAACGTTAACGATGTCTTTCGGTAAATCGACTACCACAGGACCCGGACGACCAGAATTGGCAATGTAAAAAGCTTTTGCAATTGCCATTGGAATGTCTTCTGCCTTTTTGACCAAAAAGCTGTGCTTAACGACGGGCCTCGATACCCCAACCATGTCACATTCCTGAAAAGCGTCTTCGCCGATGTGCATTGAAGGAACTTGACCTGACAAGATGACCATTGGAATAGAATCCATAAAAGCTGTCGCTATACCAGTAATTGTATTTGTTGCGCCCGGTCCAGACGTGACTAACACAGCACCAGTTTTGCCCGTCGCACGAGCATAGCCATCCGCCATGTGTGCCGCTGCTTGCTCATGTCGCACAAGAACATGTTTAATATCGTCTTGAGCATGTAAGGCATCATAAATATCCAGTACCGCACCGCCCGGATAACCGAACAAATGCGTTACACCAACTTCTTTTAGGGCTTCTACTACCATTGCAGCGCCCGACATCATTTTCACAGATTTCTCTCCTTACGCATTTTTATCATCAAAAAAAGCTTACAACCAGAATATAGCCTAGCTGGAGCAAAGATAAAACCCAAGAGAGATAAAAAGTGAAACAATCATCCCAATATACTTAAATATTAGGATAAAAATTTCAATATTAGAATATTAATAACACAAAAATAGGATGATCAACCTAATCAATCATCCAAATTGATATCTATATCATCATCTATATCATTTACTAAATCGTCGTCTAATCGGCTCTCGCGCGGTGCTTTCTTTGTACCATGTATACTGGCATATTTTGGTCGATTAATACGATTTTGGTACTTTAACCAAGCACGTTCTGCAACAGTGTCTGGGCTCTTACGCCCTAACGCAGAATCTATGAAGCCTATCTCTTCATCGTTTGATGGCGATATGTGACCATCAACCAATGCGGCAATTAAGCAACCATACTGCGATAAAGCCTTACTCTCAGCGATAGAAAAATCGCCAGAACGAGAAAAACCATAGGGATAATGTTTAGGATCGCTAAACATACGTTTTAACAGTGATTCGCTATTCATGTTTAACACAAGAAATTGCTCCCCGAATTGAGACAAAAAACAATGGGACTTGCTTATGAAATGCATTAATAATCGTAACTTGCAGATTTGTCAACTGCTAATTTAAATATTATAAACAAATGTGCACATATAAACTAAGGTTTAATCAAGTACGCAAGTAAGCAATCTAAAATAAGCATCTGTTTATAATAAAGAAAATATATTAAAATACAGTTAAATAGAGTACTTAGATAAACGTTTTTAATTACACTACAAACTCATTATTTTTTGTCTTTTGATACCCATGCCCAATGCATCTCCGCAATGACTGGTTCGTCACCACTCTCATCAAAAACTTTAACATCAACCAAAAAATCACCTTTGGGTTCGTTTTGCAAAATTCGTATTTGCTCTTCGGTTAAAGTTGCCGTTGCTTGCATATCGCCATATGCTCGCTTTACGTACTTAAGATTCATGTTTTTGATGAGTGGGAGTTTATCGCCAGGTAAATTTACTCCCACTACAAATCCGGTTGCTGACTCCGCGATTAATGCCATGGTAGCGGCATGAACACTGCCGATATGGTTTTGTACTTTTTTACGATTTTTAACAAAAAAAGTGACGCTTTTTAAATCGGTATGTTTTATGTCTATTTTACACGTACCAACCAATTTAACTTTATATCTAAACATCCAAGTCAGTATTTTAAAACGCAGCCACAATGGCTTTTTCATGGCTTTTTCAGCAAAGGTTCTTAGGGGATTTACTATGCGCATAACACTACCTGAGTAAGTCTATAATTTAACTATTGTGTGACAAGGTTAGCATATCAAGAATAGCCAGCTGTAGCGTTTTAGCTAAACTAGCCGCATTGTCTACTAAGTAAAGTAATCTGGATTTTTTCGATTAGTAAGAAGGGAGTCTGTCTTAACTGCTCAATTATCGTAAACTGAGCCTGTATATACAAAAAAAGCACAGTAAAACTGTGCTTTTTTTGTATTTGGAGCGGGAAACGAGATTCGAACTCGCGACCCCGACCTTGGCAAGGTCGTGCTCTACCAGCTGAGCTATTCCCGCAATCTGGACGCGCATTCTACAAACATCTCGGAGCAGTGCAAGTCTAATTTGCAATTATGCGTAAAATAACCTGTAATTGCCTAAATCTTAAACACATTCTCGCGATAGAACTTCATCTCATCAATTGACTCTATAATGTCATCTAACGCCAAATGCACACCTTTTTTCTTAAATCCAGCTAGCACCTCTGGTTTCCAACGAGCCGTTAGTTCCTTAATTGTGCTGACATCAACATTCCGATAATGAAAATACTGTTCCAACTCTGGCATATATTTAACTAGAAAACGTCGGTCTTGACCAATTGTGTTACCACACAAGGGAGATTTACCTTTAGGTACATAGTTCTCTAAAAATTTTATTGTTTCGTTTGCAGCAACGTCAACATCATATTTACTCGCGCGGCAACGTGCTGTCAATCCTGTCGAACCATGTGTTTTCACGCACCATTCATCCATATTATCCAACACTTCATCGGGCTGATGCACCGCAATTACCGGCCCTTGAGCCAATATATTGAGTTCTTTATCTGTGACTATAGTCGCAATTTCCATGACTACGCAAGTTTCAGGGTCTAAACCCGTCATTTCCATATCAATCCAAACTAAATTAGAGTCATTAAGCGATTCATTCGGTGACATGATTACCCCTGTTGTTAAATATCATGAAAATAATGGCTAAAAAAGGTAACATGCAAGTAAGCATTCCGCCAGCAAGTATTCAATTAACAAGGTTCACGTGGCTAAAAAACCAAAACTATCCGATCGCCAAAAACGACAGGTCAAAGATAACCGTACAAAACGCCTTGCAAGCAAGCAGGTAGCGCATAGCGATGAGCACCTCGGCGCGGAGTTAAAAGGCCGCGTTATTGGTCGTTTTGGAAAACATGCGAATGTTGAATCCATTGACGATGGCATTGTACATAAGTGTCATATTCGACGAACAGTTACCTCAGTTGTTTGCGGTGATAATGTGTTGTTTCGACCTTCTCAATCTGATGACTCGCGCGATCGTGGTGTAATTGAAGTTGTTTTAGACCGAATTACCACGCTCACTCGCCCGGACTTTTACGACGGTGTAAAACCCATTGCCGCCAATATAGATCAAATCATTGTTGTCGCTGCCATAGTACCTCAATTATCAGCCCATATTATCGATCGATATTTAGTTGCTTGTGAGGATGTCGATATACAGCCAGTTTTAGTCATCAACAAAATGGAACTGTTAAGTGACGAAGACCGCGAGTACGTTAAGGAAGTCGTCGAAATCTATGAAGAAATTGGTTACAGAGTTATCTACATGAGCTGTGTTACTCAGGAAGGTATTGCCGAGCTGTCCACCCTATTAAAAGATAAGATTAGCGTTTTTGTTGGCCAAAGTGGTGTGGGAAAGTCCAGTATAATTAACCAATTACTGCC
The DNA here is from genome assembly GCA_047637355.1 of Glaciecola sp. Classification (GTDB taxonomy): domain Bacteria; phylum Pseudomonadota; class Gammaproteobacteria; order Enterobacterales; family Alteromonadaceae; genus Glaciecola. The sequence continues at coordinate 6,328 of JBLIKA010000009.1, forward strand.
TGATGCAGAGGAAGTGGTTGGTGACATTTCTAAGAATTCGGGCTTAGGGCAGCATACAACCACCGCTGCAAAATTATTACATTTTGAACAAGGTGGCGACTTAATTGATTCTCCAGGTGTTAGGGAATTCGGTCTTTGGCACTTACCTGTTGAAAAAGTTACCTCTGGTTTCATTGAATTCCGTGATTACATAGGTGGCTGTAAGTTTACCGACTGCAAACACGGAACCGATCCGGGTTGCCTTATCAGGCAGGCCGTTATCGATGAAAAAATTACAGAAGACCGTTATGAAAGTTATCATAAGATTGTCGAATCTGTAGAGGAAAACCGCCCTTCTTATTCGAAAGGGTAATTTCAAATAAGAACTTAATTTCTCATTAGTTTATTCTTTGTTGTACAATAACCAATAATAGATAACGGAGAAAGTTCAGTGCTAGATTGGTTCAAAGTTCGCGTTCAATACATACTTCCTAAACACTTAGTATCACGAATTGTCGGTTGGTTGGCTGCAGCAGAAGCAGGCGCTGTAACCCAGTTTTTTATCAGAACTTTCATTAAAGCATTTGAAGTTGATATGTCGGAAGCAAAGTATTCCGAACCAACCCACTTTAATACCTTTAATGCATTTTTTACGCGTCAATTAAAAGACGATATTCGTCCTATTGAAGATAATGAAAAACAACTTTGTCATTCAGTTGATGGCAGAGTCAGTCAATTCGGAAAGATTATTGGCGATGATATTTTTCAGGCGAAGGGCCATAATTACAGTTTAACCACACTACTGGGTGGTAAACCCGAGCTAGCCAGCATATTTAAAGGTGGCGATTTTGCCACTATTTATCTATCACCTAAAGACTATCATCGCATTCATATGCCCATTGACGGCAAACTTACCGATATGTTGCACGTCCCTGGTGAACTATTCTCAGTTAATCCATTAACGGCAGCAAATGTACCCGGATTGTTTGCACGAAATGAACGCGTTGTGACAATATTTGATACACCTGTAGGTAAAGTAGCGATTGTGCTCGTTGGCGCCACGATTGTTGCCAGTATTGAAACTGTTTGGGCAGGTAACATTACACCACCAGCGGGAAAAACCGTGCAACATTGGCAGTATGAAGAGCAAGATATTCAGCTAAACAAAGGCGATGAAATGGGCCGCTTCAAATTAGGTTCAACCATTGTCGTTTGTTTCGAACCCAATGCAATAGAATTTACTGACCTGCAAGCCGGTATGGTGACTCGTTTAGGTGAACCATTCGCGGTTGTAAAACACGCGGAAGAAACATTAAACGATTCTGAATAACGTTGATGGACCCGGTCAAAAAGAGCCTCATTTCATTGCACCTAACCGTCATGTTATTGGGCGGCACGGCACTTTTCTCGCAATTAATTCCACTAGGCGCCGTTGACATCACCTTTGGTCGTTCTGTAATTGCTTGTCTGCTACTTTTTGTAGCTACAAAGTTAGCAGGTGAAAGGTTGTGGTTGAATTCAAATAGAGACTACTTCATTGCATTCGGTCTTGGTATTATTATGGCAATCCATTGGGTTACTTACTTTATGGCCATGCAATTATCTAGCGTATCCGTTGGTATTATTGCGCTATTTACGTTTCCGGTAATCACCGTATTTATTGAACCTTATTTTGAAAAAAACCGTTTGCAATGGCAAGACATTGTCAGTGCGCTTGTAGTCTTGGCCGGTATTGCCCTGATCGTTCCAGATGCGTCGTTGGAGAATGATGTTACCTTAGGGGTAATTGTCGGTGTTTTCTCTGCCTTTCTTTATGCTATTCGCAACTTATTACATCGTCATTGTTTTTCGCACTACAGCGGCACTAAAGCAATGGCATGGCAAACCCTGATTATATGTCCGACCTTGATATTTTTTACATCAGATGACTTAATCATGATTGATGTAAACACCTTATGGTTGCTAGTTGCACTGGGTACATTTTTTACCGCTGTACCGCATGCCATGATTGCAACTTCTTTAAAACATTTACGTGCAAAAACATTTTCCTTAGTTGCTTGTATGCAGCCACTCTACGCAATCGTATTTGCGATGATTTTGATTGATGAACAACCAACTTGGCAAACTTTAATTGGTGGTTTACTGGTAATTTCAGCAGCGGTATATGAGACTATCAATACTCATAGGGAAAACCAAAAAGCCAAACAATGCTCGTAATTGCCCACCGCGGTTTTAGCAGTCAATACACTGAGAATACCATTATCGCTTTCCAGCAGGCGTTAATGCTTGATGTCGACGCCATTGAACTCGATATTCATCAAGTTGAACACGAGTTCTTAGTTTTTCACGATCCTTATGTGAATAAACTGACCAATGCTAAAGGTCGTATCTTCGATATGCCTCTCATTCAGGCGCGTCAGTTACTTGTGAACGAAAAAGACCTAATACCGACGCTGGGGGAAGTTGCCGCATTAATAGGCGACAAAGTTATATTGAATATTGAGGTAAAATCACTACAGTCAGTTCAAGATTTTGTCGTTTATGTAAAAAGCTTGATTGCCATACATCGATGCAAAGTAGTCATTTCATCCTTTGACCACCCTTTACTGATGGCGATAAAAACGAGTTTCAGTGACTTTACCGAAGCACAGTTTTCCTCTAATGATACATACCCAGTAGAGTTTGGTGCATTAATTGCGCATGCTCCATTTGACCATGCTAAATACGCCAGCAATCTGGGTGTCTTAATCGCGGCTACCGATTGGAATACAGTTAACGCTGACTTCGTAGATGATGCACATAAACGTGGTAAGAAGGTATGGTGTTACACTGTAAACCACCCAGAAACGTTAGCAGAACTCCTAGAAATTGGCGTTGATGGTATATTTACAGATCGTCCTGATTGGGCTAGACAATTTATTATGGACAGAGGCAGCATTCCTCAAACCTCTCCCTAAACTTATTAATGACTATTTAGCCGCGAATGATTATTTGTCTAAACAACCATTCGCGGCTAAAGGCGAAGCTAACGAAACACTCGTATCCCATATTCTATCCCAAATACGACCGACCTGACTTAAGTTCGGTCGTTCAGTCACTTTCTCAAAATCGCCTACCTTGATACCTGACCCCGTTTGCTCGCCAACGGCAAAATTAAATGCATAACTGCACTCAACTCCCATACGCAAGTCAGATAAAACCACCTTATCTTCTTTTTGTCGAACTGAGTAAAAACCTCTAGTAAACCATTGCAAACGCACAACACCCCATTCATCTTGAATATCCTCAAGCAATTCAGGATAAGTTTGGTAGGCGTTCAAGGTGACATCTTTGGAATTATCAAAAACAGAAGCATAGCCTTCATAGTAGTAGTCATCAGACATCACCACTATCCGCCAAAGCATGGTAGTTAGCGGCGCAGGAGTGCTAACATAAGCGTTGGCCTGTATCCCTCGATTAATTAAAGCCGTTTCAACCTTGTGATCAATAGCTACTTTGGCAATAAGAGACCAACAGATATACGCACTACTTAACGCTATTCCTAAAAAATTCATACGTCGTGCTCTTTCTGCCTTCACACTTGGAAATAGTGCAAACGCTATGCCTAGCAGCAGAGGCAAGGTATATGCAGGGTCAATAATAAAGATATTGGAAACAGCAACGGGATATTCCGTGAAGGGCCACATCAATTGAGTTCCATAAACAGTTAAGCTATCAAGAATTGCATGTGTGGATAAGCTTAAAAAGACTAACCAAAACCACTGGTTTTTATACTGCCGATGACTAGAATGGATCTTCAATATTAACCACGTGATAAAAGGGCTAGCAAGAAGATGAACGAAAATAGAATGACTAAAGCCGCGATGATAGGTAAATGCTTCGACTTCGCCAGCATAAGGTAGAAACACATCCAAATCGGGTAATGTACCTAGAACAGCGCCCCAGACGATAGCTTTGCGACCAACTTTACTTCCTAGCACAGCGTAACCAACAGATGCGCCTAACGCAATTTGTGTCAAAGAATCCATGTTTGCTTATTTTGTTTTGTAAAACCGAAAATGATAGTAGAACAACCATAGCTAAAAGCCAATATAATCAGCTACATATCCGTAAAGATATTCTACAAACATCCATAGTTGTCAGTGTCGTTATTACTGCCCTCCTATCAAAGACCAGACAGGACTGGTTGTATTAAGTCATTGTAAAATTTTACCTGCACGTTGTCTTGCTTGGCACTATACATTGCCCGATCCGCAAAACTTCTGAGCTTTGAGGCGCTCAATGCGTCGTCCGGATAAATAGCAATACCAGCGCTGGCACCCACCGATAAATCATAGCCACTGATTGAGGTCAACGAAGACAGCCTAGTTGTTAACCTATTAACTACTTCTAACGCTTCACTGGATGATTGCAAATTTGGCAAAATAAACAGGAATTCATCGCCTCCTACCCTTACAGGAGTGTCTATATCTCTGATTGCTTTTTTGAATAGTTTTGCAACCGCAGCTAGCACCTCATCACCAATTTCGTGGCCCAAATTATCATTTATTTGTTTAAATTCATTTAAATCAATAAACACGACAGCTATTTTTTGCGCACTTCTTTTGGCAGTGCTAAGCGCACTTTTTAGCATTGGCATAGCAAGCCTTGCCGAATAATATCCGGTCAGAGAGTCATGATTTGCCAAATATTCAATTTCTTGTTGCTGGGACGCAATTATTTTTAATTGTTTAGATAACTCTTTGAGACCTTGCGATGTCAGAATCAAAATTAAGGTAATTGACAGGGTCGAACCTATAGCAACAATTACCCAAGAACCGAACATAGCACCATATACATCTGGCCTTACCGAATATTCAATCACATCATTGACAAATAACCATCCTAGGCCAAGAACGAAGACACACCAACAAGCTGAGAACCAAATGGCTGGACGAACCCCCCACAAGACCGCTACCAAAAACGATGTAAAAGTCGCGAATGTAATCACCCCACTTTGTAATCCAAAGGAGAGCATTCCAACTATTATCATGGCGCTAAGAACTAAAATGATAACCACTAAATCTAGCTTGTAGTTAGATTTATTTGGTCTAAAATTACAGGCTAATACGATAATTGTTACTGCTATATGCAGCGCAAAAACGGGTTGAAAACCAATTTCGAACCAACGTATAAGTGACAGGGGAAGGCCGATAGAGACAAGAATAGAAAGACCGAGCATCAGTTTAGAGGCTGTGGAGCGTTGAAATTCTTTCAGAGCATCATTTAATAAAAAAGAATATGACAAATGAACACTACCTGTCTCAATAATTAGACTTTAATTTAGAGTATAGAGTAGTATTCGAGTTTTACAAATTACATGGGGATTGGCTCTCACTGGGGCCTACCAGAGTCTATATCTTGTTTTTTGACCCACATTCATCTTCACAGGTTTTGCAACTTTTACACAAACGTATGTTAGTTACATGAGCTGCGACAATCAGAAAAGCACCAATCGCAATAGTGAAAGGTTCATATTCACTGCCAAACATGTCCTTGTTCCAATATATTAAGCCGCCTAATACGAGAGAATACAGAGGATAAAGCTGCCGATGATATTTGTGAAAACCGACAAATAACGCGGCAAAGCCAACTAAAATTGAGAATGTTAATATCATTCGCTCAAACCATGCTTCTGCAAAAACACTACTGGCTATTAAGGGTGCAATAGGGAGCAGTATTGGTAAAAGCAAACAATGCAATGCACAAATACTAGACATCCAAATACCAACGCGGTCTAAAACAACATTTTTTGTCTCAGGACCTGCAACAGCTTGCACCGTGGACATAACACTGCTTTCTGCTTTTAATATATCCGGCTTAAGGTCAGCGAATTTGCTGTTCATTTACTCTTCTCAAAAACCGAATAGGCTCGGCACATGGCAATTTATCGTTATAATATAACATCTAATTTAAGACCTGTAAAAGTATTAAAACAATACTCATGTATTTACTTTTAAAATTTACTCTGGGGCAGTGTCAGTTATAGGTCTTGAGGTTTCTTTTGCAATTCTTGGCGGTTCAAAATCATAGATGCCATCTTTGCCCTCAAAGGACAGATATTCACTCACGGAAACAAGCTCTATATCATCAGGTAGATTAGCTAACTTTCGTTGTAAAAATGAGATACTGACCTTGTAAGGATGTGCTATACCAATAACCGAGCCATTGCGTCTGGCCTTGAGTATAAGCTGCTCAAATTGCTTTTCAAGAAACGCTTCACTTGCATAATGGTCAAGAAAAACATTACGCTGAGCACTTGCTACACCATGCTGTTGAGCAATTATATGTGCTTTAGTAAATTTAGTTGTACGACTGTCAATGAAGTATAGATTATTGTTATTAAGAACCTGCATAACTGCATTCATCTGCAATGTAATTTGTGTAAGTTTACTGCCCATATGATTATTCACACCAGTGGCATGAGGCACAGACTCCAAAGCTAACAATAATTTCTTTTCAACTTCTTCAGGATACATACTGGCTAGCAAGCCACCTTCGCCGAGTACTTCCCCATGCAATGATTCCATCGGCATATGTAGCATGACCTCTCGGCCTTGATGATGAGAATAAGTTGAAAACTGTGTCGAAAAAGGGGTATGCGGTAGTATTGAAAAGGTAACTTTTTTAGGGAGAGAGAAAGCGTCAGAATCGGCTCGTTTATTTCCGATATCGTCAATTATGATAGCAATCTGAGCCTTTTTCCGCTGATAGTTTGGGTATTGCTTGCCTTGCTGAGAACTCACTAAACTTACTTTCGCTGATTTAGTCGTCATCATGTTGCTTTTGGCTTGGCTAGTTTTAGCCAACAGCTGTCCAGCATCCACAAGTAAGCTAACGCAAACCAATAGCATGACTATGGTCGTTTTTTTTAGCACACTTCTCTTCTTCACTTTTTATTACCAACTACTTTTTCGGCAACATAAGTTGATTGATATTATTATTAGACACCAATACGATATCAATACCCTGCAATAATTGCACTCAAAATCAAGGTAAAAAATCGATTTAGTTAAAAAAATGTAAAAAGCATCTTAAAGCGCAGTGTAATAAAAAAAATATAAGTGCAACTGAGGTCCGATTAGGCTGTTTTGTAGCCCTTCATAGCTTTTAGTACCACCCCTCCAAGATCCAATATTTAGCTGCGCCGCCACCCAAAAGAGAGAGCAGTACCGGAAGCGACTGCACGTGCTTTACCAAAAAGGTCGCGACCCTAGGTAACCAAAGGGAATACCGTTGTAGGATTTGCTGATATGGGTAAAAGCAAAAATTATCGAATTATATATTCCATCAGGTGATAAAAAAGCGTTGGCCGCTTTACTAATTGGTACTCAGGTGGCTGACAATGGCTGGAATTTTGACTATTTAAACTGCATGGTTACGCTATTTTAGATGTCAAATTGGTAGAAAGTCCATGCCAAATTTCATTTCCATTGGCAATTTGTATTTGCTCTTCCAGAATGTCAGACAAATGCTCTCTGGTGGTCAACGGGTTAGCTAGAACCACACGGAATACCGTAATAGCTTCGCCGTTGTATTTCTCAATTTCAATACGTGTTCTGGATACGAATGACTTTCCAGCTTCGCGTTGTTGCTTTTGCACCGACACAGTTAAACTGTCTAACTTTTTATTAATATTCGTAATGTCAGAAGCTGGCATGTTAGCCAATTCAGCTAAAGCATTCGGTCTAAGTCTGTATGTGAGTAACGATAAAGTGGGTTGGGTTGTTAGCTCAAATTGAGGATGAACGTTGATCATATCCGCAAACTCATGTGCTAACTCAATGCTTTTATCGATTAGAAGCTCGTATCCTCTGCGACCCAAAATGTGCAGGGAAGAATACACCATCAAGGCCATACCGTTTCGCGACCCTTCAAGCGTAGTAGCGCCTAAATCTTTAGAACCCTCACGTAAAACATACTGCGCATGATGACGCACCGCATTGCTGTGTTTAGGATCTTTGAACAAAGCCATTCCTGCACCCATTGGTACATACATTTGTTTGTGCGCATCAATGGTAACCGAGTCGGCTCGTTCAATGCCGGCCAATCTCCCGCGATATCGCTCAGAAAACAAAGTAGCTCCGCCCCAAGCTGCGTCAACATGAAACCAACAATTCAGTTCTTTTGCAACATCCGCAAGTTCATCTAATGGGTCAACATGACCGGTTTCTGTCGTGCCTGCTATACCCACAATCGCAAGTAGTTTGTTGCCCGATTGTTGATAAGCCCTACCCAGTTTTAGTGCTTGCTCTGGGTCAAGTTTTTGGGTTGGACTCTGGACTGTAAGCATATTGTCGCGACCAATACCCAATACATCAACCGTCTTAGATAAAGAATAATGTCCACGATTAGATGACATTACGCCAATATTTTCATAACCATAGTGGCGATAAGCTGCAACTAAACCGGCTTTTGCAACACCTGGAAATTTGCCATCTGGCGATAATAAATGATTTCTAGCAACCCATAGTGCAGTTATATTTGCGACCGTACCACCAGAACAAAAAGAGCCTAATGCGTGATTCGCACTATGAAGATAATCTTCATAAAATTTATCATCTTGCTGATAAATCAAATTGTGCATCATGCCAAGAGTCTGCCTTTCAAGTGGCGTGAACGCTTTAGAAGTTTCAATTTTGACAAGGTTTTGATTTAAGCCAACCAACAACTTAGCTAAGGTAAGGTGAAAATATGGCAATGCCGACGTCATGTGACCTATAAATGTGGGGGAATAAGTGTTAACTGAATGAGCAACCAACTTATTGAGTAGTGACTCAGCATGCTCAGAAACAAATTCAGGACTATCAGGCACAGAAGCACTCGAGAAATCTTTTTCAATCTCTTCTAAAGAGGTCTTTTTTGTGACCACATGCTGAGAAAGGAAATCCGAAATATTGTCGGACAAATGCCTTTCTATTTTGGCTAACGTTGAATCACTATGCTCAGGTTTAGTAAAAACTCTAAATAAATGCTCTAAGCTAACTTCTGCTTTTGCCAATTTGTAACCTTAGGTGAAAACTTTCAAGCACTAATTTTACCCCACTTCTACATTAATACCAAGATACTGAATGTGACATTTATCGACAAAATGTATGAAATACATGTAAAAACATTTGAATTTGTTGAAAATACTCAAGATTTTGTATTTAGAACTGATACATATTGAACATACGGTTGAATTTTAATCTAAAGAACATTAACGCAAGGTATTTAAATGAGTAATCCACAGGTCGAAACACAGTTCAAAATGGAACGCGTTGTTCCATACTTTCAACCGATTATGAATTTACACAACAATCGGGTGTGGCGATACGAGTGTCTAGCGAGGTTATTAGGTGACAACGAACATATCTTTCTACCTAGTGAATTTTTAACCATCGTTGAACAGAAGAATTGGAATACCGAATTAACGCATCATATCTACGAACAAAGTCGCCGCTATTGCGTACATCGCAATATTCCATGGAGTATTAATCTTAGCGAAAACGATTTAAATGACGAGTCGTTAGTAACTTGGTTAATACGCTCTCATGAAAACACAACGACGACCCTATTTGGTATTGAGATCTCCCATACGGCATTGCAGAATCACTTTGCAGTTATTGCTCATTTAAATGAAAGCTGTCCAAATTTGACTATTATTATAGATGATGTATCAACTTCGAGTGCCATTTTGACGCAAGCACTAAAGCTAAAAATTCAAGCTGTTAAACTTTCAGGGAAGATGATTAACAGTCCAAATATAGATAAAAAAGCACTGACTGAGCTTGTCGAACTGTGCAAAATGGATAATACAAAACTGGTTGCGGAGCACATTGAAGACAAATGTACACTTGAGTTAGTTACCTCAATGGGCATCGACTTCGGACAAGGTTTTTATCTTTCTTCTCCCTCAGCAATTGTATGAAGCTGCCAACAAGGTTGACCTGACTCACTGTACTTTCGCTCAAACGGTGTAATAGGGACACCACTGACTTTATTAATTTTGCTTTTTACACCATGAATACTAAGCGCTTGCTGAAATTCGCTAAGATAGATGAGCCAATTGCTTCTTACTTCAATATTGGTTGAACAACCCAGCAACGCAATAAACGCTGGACTCGCATGCCAACGCTTTTGAACCTGCGCTTTTTTAGGATACGGATTGGGATAAAACAAACATTGTTTACTCACCCTCCACTTTGCTGTTTTCAGATGCTCAGCTATTAATCGCCAAAAATCGTTTAAGTCCGCTTGAAAGACCCTGACATTGTTACTGATATCACCTTCTTTATGTCGTTTGTAATGGCTGTGTTTATTCAGTCGCACGGCCGACTTGTCAATGCCAATGACCTTAGCAGTCGGGTTTTGTTGAGCCAGCACAATACTGCTTTCACCCACACCACAGCAAGCGTCTATGATCACATCACCCTGCCAACTTGCCAACCAATCAATGACCAAATCGCATGTCTGCTTGGTATGCTGCGCAATTGGCTTTTTAAATTCAGAGTGTCGATACTTATTTACAATATCAGCAAGGTTTTCATGCACACCTTGCTGATTCGTTGTAATTTCTCTAGGAATCGATTCCATTAAGCGCGAATACCAGTTCCGGTATAGAGCAGACGATAAGCAACTGCAAACAACACAACATTTAAGCCGATCAACATACTAAGCGCTAATGTAAAATTAACATCAGCGCTGCCTAAAAAACCGTAACGAAAAGCATTGACCATATGGTAAATCGGGTTAATTTGAATTACGCCCTGCCAAAAATCATTGAATACTTTCTCTAGCATCGATGCTGAATAGAACACACCACCAAGATAAGTCAGAGGCGTTAGCACAAACGTAGGAATGATACTGATGTCGTCGAAGCTTTTGGCGTAGATTCCGTTGATTAAACCCGCAGTAGCAAACAAAATAGAGGTAAGTAAAATAGTCACAATAATGACTCCATAATGAGCTATTTTTATATCAACAAAAAACATCGATACAAAGATAACAACTACACCGATGATGGAAGCTCTGGCAACACCACCGCCTACGAAGCCCATAATTACGACCCAAGTAGGCACCGGGGCCACGAGTATTTCTTCGACATTACGCTGAAATTTGGCACTGAAAAACGAAGACGATACATTAGAGTATGAGCTCGTTATGACGGCCATCATAATTAATCCTGGAACAATAAACTCCATATAACTAGAGCCGTCAATTGGACCAATTCTGTCACCCATAAGCTTACCGAAAATCACAAAATAGAGAGACATCGTGATAGCAGGCGGGACTAATGTTTGTACCCAAATTCGTAAGAACCTCGTGCACTCTTTAATCCAGATAGTATAGAGCGCCGTCATATTGCGATTACTCATCGGTAGTTCCTTTTTCTTGATTGGCTTCGACTAGACGTACAAACAGCTCTTCAAGTCGATTTGACTTATTGCGCATACTCATCACTTGGATATTTTGCTTTGATAGCTCCTCAAAGACCGGATTTAAGCCACCTTGTTTGAGTACGTCGACTTCTAGGGTTTGGTCATCATTCGCTCGCGTCTCAAAACCTTCAATATTTATTTGCTTAGCTCCTGATGCAAGATCAAACACATAGGTTTCAACGTTTAGGGTGGCTAAGAGGGCTTTCATGCTAGTATTTTTAACAATTTGTCCTTTATCAATGATGGCAATGTTTCGACATAACATTTCGGCTTCTTCCAAATAATGCGTAGTCAGAATAATAGTAATACCTTCCTCATTGATTTTCTTAAGGAAGGTCCACATTGAACGGCGTACTTCAATATCAACACCCGCAGTAGGTTCATCTAAGATTAGCATGCGAGGCTCATGCATTAGCGCGCGAGCGATCATTAAACGGCGCTTCATGCCTCCCGACAACTCTCTGCCAGCGGAGTTTCGTTTATCCCAAAGATCAAGTTGCTTGAGGTATTTTTCGGCACGTTGCTTTGCAATTGAACGAGGAACTCCATAATAACCGGCTTGATTAACGACGATTTGAAAGAGAGTTTCGAACTGGTTAAAATTAAACTCTTGAGGCACTAGGCCAATACAGCTTTTAGCGTTAACAATATCAGTCGCTAAATCGTGTTCGAACACTTTCACACTGCCGCTAGATTTATTCACTAACGAGCTAACAATCCCAATAGCTGTCGACTTACCCGCCCCATTCGGTCCTAGCAAGGCGAAAAAATCCCCCTCTTCAACTGTTAAGTCAATGCCTTTTAGCGCCTGCACTCCACCCTTATAGGTTTTTACCAAGCCCTTTATATCTAATGCTTTCATTATACCTCTCAAGCCATTTTCACTTTTGTGAATATAGTGGTTTTGCGCCTACCGCAAAAAGTGGCGGTATTATGCCAAAATTCAAGGTAAATAGTCACACCTTAAAGGAATAAGATAAAAGTTAGCACTGAGAAATACAGAAAATCGGCGCGTTAGTCAGTTCACTAGCCTTGAATGTATTGAATACCAACCTAGTTTTAGCTATTGATAATTGCAGGTATTACAAAGTTAACAACAGAAGGAATAAATAAGTTAAAGAAGGCCCACAATTCAAGAATACCCTTTTGACAAACCATCAAAAGGCTGCGATTTCAACTGATGAGCGCAACAACAATATTAATATGACAGCACCAGCGTAAAATCCATAACAAACTCCATTGGCTTAAAAAGCTAATAGGATAGAGGAGCAATCAAACACGAATATAAGACATTGGTCTAGCTAAGACGCTCAGAACCAAAGACTTAACTACGATTAATGCTTAGTAGTATGATTTTTATATCTTTTTAGTTTTTGTATATAAGAAAAATCAATATTGACTATTTTGCGTACAAAAGATGTGTGTTAAATTCCGTATATAATTTTTACCCTGCTCGTGGAGGACAATAAATGCCTGATGAAAAATTTGTAGACCCTAGATTGCAAGCAAAGGAAGCCCTATTCCAACAATTGCATCTAAGTACCTTTGATACCATGGGTTATGCTCATGCGATTATTCAAGAAGTAAATGACAATGGTAAGGATATTGCTGAAGACAACGATAATTATCAACAGCTTTTACGCGATTATCAGGTTACCAAGAATATGGCACCTATCGCTGATTCGCCGCTTGCATCGCTTTGTGAGAAAACTGACGGCAATATTAAAAATTCAAACCAAGCTCATGCTTCTATTTCACAGCTTTGTGCTGCAGCAACAAACACCCTTAATCACTGGCGTATATTAGCGGAAATTCCAGAAGATCTTTTGGATATTGAAGAAGTAAGTAGTCAACTAAAAAAAAATTATGCTAATCACTTAACAGCTTGGCACCAAGTGTTAGGAGAATTCGAGGCCACCAATAAAATGAACAATGGTTAAAACAAAATTTGATCTTGTATTATTTAGACCTGTTATTGATCACTGTCCTTGCGCAAAAGGCGACGTTCACGTCGGCGCCACATTACTTTTGCAAGCTGTTTCATGCTGACGTTAGTGTCACTTTCATCCACTATTTCGATGCCTAAGAGGCTTTCGAGGAGGTCTTCTAACGTCAACAAGCCCTCCAACCCGCCGTACTCGTCTACAACTAACACCATATGAATTCGAGATTTCAAAAATTGGTCAAAAGTGCTGGATAATGGCATGCTACTTAGCACCGTGGGCAAAGCGTTACTCATTTCGCAGAGCTTTTTATCACCTTCACCGTTCGCTTTAGCCAATAGAATGTCAGACTTAATGACGAAACCGCTTATATTCTCGCGATGATCATCTTCATAAATTGGGATACGAGAAAATTCAGTGGGTAACTTTTGCTCCATAAAATCGTTAACTGACATTGATTCAGGCGCTGAGAATACAACTGTTCGGTGAGTCATCGCATCTTTTACATTTAATGTATGTAATTGCAATAAATTCTTTAAGAAGCGCGACTCTTGTTTGGCTAATTGCCCTTCTTGACCAGACAACTCTGCCATTGCTAATAACTCGCTTCGACTTAACCCTTTGAGCGGGCTGTCTTCTTTAAATCCACTTGTTAATTTTTCAGACATTTTTACGAATGGGTATAACAAAATAATCAAATATTTGAGGAAATGAGCCATTGCAGGTGCTAATTGTCGCCAATAAGTCGCACCCAACGTTTTTGGAATGATTTCAGAAAATACCAGAATGAGAAGAGTAAGCACTGCAGAAATTATGCCCAAATATGCTTCACCAAATACAGCAGCGGCTTGAGCTCCAGCTCCGGCAGCCCCCATGGTATGTGCGACTGTGTTTAATGTAAGTATTGCTGATAACGGTTTATTGATATCACTTGTCAGTTTGTTTAACAGTGTACCAGAAGGTTTCCCGTCTTTTTCTAAAAGTGAAATGTAAGCCTGCGAAACGCTAAGTATTACGGCTTCTGCAATTGAACATATAAACGAAAAACCGAGCGCAATAACAACATATATAATAAGCAAAAACATAGGAGAAAAAAATTCTTAACAATCAAAAATTGATTGTATCACTTAGCGCAGACATATCTCATCATTCTGTGAAGAATTTCGTTATTAAATTGAAATCACTGGCTGCTAATTTATCACCTAGTGTCTATGACGAGCTCGGATACTAAATACAATCCAAAAAACAACTAATGCGCAAGTGACAACAAGTGCACTTATATTAACGTCAGGAAGTCTATTGAGAATATTGAAATCGAAGAATTCAGAAATGATTGTGAGATAGAACAAAGCCAAACATAACACCAATGTGCGAGTGAAATTACGTGTTGTTAACAAGGTCATATTGCGTGCTCCTGATATAACTGCGTCAAGCTGTTATGCTCGAACTTATTATTATTTTTTAAAGTTGGTGGATTAAGCACGACTTGTTTGACACTAAGTCAGGAAAAGCATGTGAAGGCAATATACATTAAGCTAAATATGCAGATCATTGTCGTATTTATTAATTACGCCCTTGTTATACCCAATAAGTTAAGCCTAATCAATACCTAGGTATAAAAAATTAGACGTTTAAAGAAAAAAAACAATCAGTTAATCTCTTACAGTCACTATGGATAAAAGCTGACGCCATTTGGCAACATAATAAATTAGTTTATTTAGAAAAAAACAAACTAACTCAAATGCTCTTGCGATTGATGATGAATTTATCTAAACGTACTATAAAAAAATTAGCACCTTCGAGGCAACATATTCATACACTAAATTTAACCGAAAATGTATTTTATTAGATATAAAATGCGACCAATGGTCGCAAATGTCGCATTTTATTTATTCACCGGGGTGATATTTACGCTTCGCATTTTTCTCGATATCTTCTGGATAGAAATACACATCACGTAATTTACCTGCAGCATAAAGCGGTGCTTGATCATTAAAGTGCGGACTAGCGGGATCGCCGCTTTGTCCACCGGCTGAAATGGCCCTGGCGATTACTTTATCACCGAATTCAACCACAGCGACAAAACTGTTGCCTCGTGTCCCGTATATACGTTTTGTTCCATTGAATGTGCGTTGGCCATATGCAGCTAATGATCCCCAACGAGCTGAAGTAAAACCAACTGGAATGCTATCTGCGGAGTCATCAAAAGGTTGAACTATATCGCCTGTTAAACGCTGAAACCGGTTAATCTTACCCCAGGGCGTTTCTGCACTGCCAAAATCAGCAATCAGCTTTGCTTTGGCTTCAAATAATGTGACCACCCCGATCTGAGCTGTATATTCAGCCACATACTCACTGAAGCTAAGTCCACGAGCCATAGCCTCAGCTTCTGCAATCTCATTCTCTGCAGCTTTACGTCTGAGTTCTTGGCCCCAAAATACAGCAAGTGATGTCGCATTGGAGTTAACGCTAGAACGATGGTCCCATGCTTTTAGAAGTGCTATCTGCTGGGCAAGTTCAGCAGCAGGGGCTGCTTTATAAGCCCTATACAAAACGGGTAGTAAAATATCAAAAGCGGTTAAATGATTGTCATAAGCCGCAGCCGCTAAACTATCAATTGTAAAATCTTTTTTACCGTCGAGCACCTCAATAGCGTGAATGCCGCGATAATTTTCAGGATAATTTTCCATATAAGATGGGTAATCCGATGCCTTAGGGCTATATTTCGGCCCTGCCATCATCCATGGCCAATTATTGGTATTATTTAGATAACCACTTTTTGGATTATGTCCACCAACAGTCTCATCCAGTGTATGCAGTCCCTGCCAGTCGGTCGCCGGATTACTTCCGTCTACAGGCTCCTTCCAGTTAAATGATGGGTCACGGCGAGGAATGAAATTACTATGAAAATACGCGATATTACCCTCTGCATCTGCAAACAATGTGTTGTTTGACGAATTGGTATGCAACTTCATATTCTCTCGATAGTCTGCATAATTTTTGGTCTTAGTGCGCCCATAAGACTGCTTTAGTGCGTCAATTGGATTTTGCATTAATGCTACGCTTATCCACTTGCCATCAAGCTCTCTTACGATAGGTCCTCGATGACTGTAATAAACAGTGACGGTCTTTGATTTTAGCCCCATTGCCGTTTTATAAGGCAGAGTGATCTGCCTTTCACGCAACTTCCTCCAGGTAGCTCCATATTTGTAATAATGACCATCTTTACGTTGCTCGATGGTTTCTAAATATTCGTCAATGAAATCCGCTCCGCTTGACGTATGCATCCAACCTGTTTTTTCGTTGAAACCCTGATAGATAAAAAATTGTCCCCAAGTGACTGCACCGTAAGCGTTCAGTCCTTCGTCGCTGCGCATATGAACCTCAGCACGAAAATAAAATGAGGTATGAGGATTAATAAGCAGAAGTGCTTTACCATTTTTGGTATTTTCAGGCGCTATAGCAAAACCATTAGAACCTTGCGGTTCCGCGTTAGGGTCTTGGGTTAATTGAGCGACTGCGTCATCAGCTTTCGCAAGGCCATAAAAGCTCTCAAGACGGTTTATATTGATCCTTTCAATGTCGCCACCAATGCTACCTTCCGTGAAGGTCAATGCCATCCAAGGTTCAAATTCGTTGATCACCTTAGGGGTAACTTCAGGATGAGTATGCAGGTAATAATTCAAACCATCAGACCACGCATTCATTAGTTTTTGCAGGTAAGCTGGGCTTTCGCTATATTTTTGTTCCATGTCGGTAGGGTCGATATATAGCTTCATGCGCAGGTCACGGTAAAGCTCACTTTCACCTTCTGATTCGGCTAATCGGCCCATGGCATTGAGGTAATTTAATTCGATACGATGGAAGTCATCTTCCGCCTGAGCATATATCATTCCAAAAACAGCGTTAGCATCAGTTTTACCATAAATATGAGGGATACCCCACGTGTCACGAGTAATGGTGACTTGACCCGCCTGTTCTTGCCAGCGAGTTAAATCACCACTGCTTGCAACAGACGAAAAGCCCGAAAATACAAAGACGATGACTAGAAAAAATGATTTCATTAAAACTTACCTTATAAAGATTTGAATAACTATACCCATAGCTACTACGCCTGTAAATTGCTATCACGTTCATCAGATTTTTAGAGTCAACCACTGAGAGAGCTTTTTGTAAATTTGTTCCTCATTTATCGGTTTCGTAATATAGTCATTCATACCCGATTCGATGCACTTTTCGCGGTCGCCAACCATTGCATTGGCTGTCATAGCTATGATAGGGACCATTTGATTTTGTTTCCCTCCACTACCGAGACGAATTTGTCTTGTCGCTTCGTATCCGTCCATTTCTGGCATTTGGCAGTCCATTAAGATGAGCGTGTAGGGTAAGTGTTCAGTTGCATTTTTTAAACTTTCTATGGCTTCGATTCCGTTGGATACGGAGTCGGCGGACAATCCGATATTTTCAAGTAAACACTCTGCAACTACCTGGTTAATGTGATTATCTTCCACCAATAGTATTCTTGTATCGGAAGGCCAGTTATATGCATATTTTGAGGTAGCTAAACTGTTGTCTGCCGATAAGATAGATGGCAACTCTTTTGCCTTTTCCATTCCAGATGCAACTGAAATGGCATAAAGCAGATCTTTTGTGGTTACCGGTTTAGGAAAGTCCGCACAGAATCCAGACTTTAAAAGTTTTTCAGCATCTCCCTTTTGCCCCACCGGTCTCATCATCATTAGTTTCATTTTGGAAAATTCAGGAGTGCTATTCAGTAGTTCACCTAACTCATCTCCATTCATATCAGGCATTTTCATATCTAAAATCGCAATATCAAAAAGAACATTCCCGTTTTCATCGACGTTTTTTCGGCATTGATCCAATGCCATTTTCGCGTCTACAGCTTCTTCAATTAGCATTCCCCATTGCTCTAATTGCGCGCGCAAAAATCTTCTGTTGGCCTCGTTATCATCCACTATCAGTATTCTTTTAATGGGCATATCTATATTCGATATATCACTTGTCTTGTAATGTCCTTTTTCAAGGACTAGCGTAAAGTGAAAACAACTACCACCTTTGGGGTTACTGGACATTTGTATCTCTCCGCCCATTAATTCACACAATTTCTTGGTAATTGTCAGACCTAACCCTGTTCCTCCGTATTTTCTGGTCGTCGAGGCATCGACCTGACTAAATGAATTAAACAGGTGATTTCGCTTATCTTTGGGTATTCCTATTCCTGTATCGGTTACTGTACAATCCATTTTTAACAGTTCTGGATCACCACTAATCGCGTTAATCGATGCCGAAACAAGAACTTCACCTGTTTCGGTGAACTTAATCGCATTGCCTACAATATTGGTGAGAATTTGCCTAATACGTCCTGGGTCAGATTTGACAACTTTATAATCAATAGAACTTGTATCTAGAATTAACTCTAATCCTTTAATTTGTGCTGTTAACGCCATAGATTGGATGAACTCGCCGAGCATATCTTGTAAATTGAACTCGAGTATTTCAAGTTCCAACTTGTCCGCTTCAATTTTTGAGAAATCCAATATTTCATTGATAATTGTCAATAATGATTCAGCACTAGTTTTCGCTATGTTGGCCCTATACCGCTGTTCTTTGGTTAGTTTGCTATGTAATATCAGTCCCAGCATACCTAATACACCGTTCATTGGAGTGCGTATTTCGTGGCTCATATTTGCCAAAAACTCTGATTTCAAGTGTGTTGATTCTTCGGATTTCTTCAAGGCTTCAACTAAGTCCTTAGCTTGCGTATTTAATGAAGCTGTTTTCTCAGTAACTAGCTCTTCAAGCGTTAAAACAAACTGCTTCTGTCTCACTATTTCTGCCCGCTGTAAACGCGTTCTTAAATAAACTAAAATGGATACGATAAGCAAGGCTGCAAATGCATACAAGCTATATGCCCACCACGTTTTCCAAGGCGGTGGTGATACATGCAAGTTGATTGACAGTAACTCCGTCCCCCATTTGCCATTACTGTTAGTCGCTTTTACTAAGAATTTATAAGAGCCGCCCTCTAAGCTTGTAAAAGAAGCGGTATTTTGATTACCAATATCAATCCAACGGTCATCATATCCTTCTAGTTTATAAGCATACTGATTCTTGTTAGGAGCAATAAAATCTAATATAGAGAATTCAAAAGAAAAAAAGTAATCCAAATAAGACAACTGAATATCAGTGACATAAGAATAAGGTGTTTCAAACTTTACTGACTGCCCCATCTTATTGAATCCCGTTAGAACAAGCTTAAATTCACTAGAAATTGGTGCTACATATGCGGTGTTAAAATATTCAATACCCCTTTGGCTGCTGGTAAATAGCGTTTCATTACCGCCCTGTATCAGACTATTTGCGTAGTAGTTTGAACCCAACAATCCATTACTACCGTCATAGTTGGTTACTTCTCCCAATACTGGGTCTAGCTTTGAAATTCCTTTATTCGTGGTTAGCCATAAATGGCCATTTTTATCATCGGAAATCGCGCGTATCAAAGAAGTAGGCAATCCAGTTTTGGCGCTGAAATGTTTAAAACTTTTTGTTTCAGGGAGGTATCGGTTAAGCCCTTTTTGAGTAGCAATCCAAATTTCTCCATCCCTAGATTGATGCACATCCTGAACTATGGCTCCCAATAAACTATCAACTATGTTTTTATCACTTTTAAATGAAATAAATCGTTGGCTATCTTCCTGCCAAAGGTTGACTCCATCACCGGTACCCACCCACATATTTTGTTCACTATCTTTAAAAATTTCTAAAACTTCGGGATGAGATAATCCTACCGATTCATTTAAGTGAGTAAAGGTTTTAGTCAAAGGATCATAACGATAAAGACCATTTTTATAAGTACCAATCCAAAGGTTTCCGTATTGATCCACACTAAGGGCTCGTAACTCTCTAAACTCCTCATAATTTGGATCTGATTTAGGGAATGTTAATAACTCAACCTGCTTAGTGTCTAAGCTGAATTTAGCTAAACCGTCACCTTGTGCAATCCACAAACTATCAGTACCATCCGGAAATATAATGGGTTTTTCGAATAACTTACTTTCATCATCGCCATTCTTAAAAATGGGCCCAGATAATTTTTCTAGTGTTTGTGATGATACATTCCATCTGTATAATTGTGATAAAGACGATACAATTAACAAATCACCATTAGCGTCCGTTGCGATGCCATTGGGTGCGGTCAATTCAGGAGTGTTAATTGACTTAAATTTTCGATGCGGCGTTAACTTATATATACCGTGAGTTTCGCTGGTAACCCATATTGTTCTAGAACTATCTTCGAAAATCACTCTTAGGCCATTGTTCTGCTCAAGGTTGAATTGTTCAATTTGGGGGCCTGAATTAGATTGTCGAAATAAACCTTTACTGGTAACAAACCAAATATAACCTTCCTGATCCTCAATCATAGAGTTCACTTGACCTAAGTATTCATCATCAAGGGTTTTTAATGGTGTAAAAAGGGTATTTCGTTTATCAAAGGTAAAAGGGCCTCGTTGTGTCCCAACGTAAAGCTGTTTTTTTGATGTTTTTAAAATACTTCGGATTTCGTTTGCGCCCGAAGGTGTTTTATTCTTTGGGGCAGGTAGAAAGTGAGAAAAGGTACCCTTAGTCTTATCATATAAGTTTAAGCCAAAGCTGGTGGCCACCCAAAGACTATCGCTATCGTTGTCTTCAATGTCCCATATTCTATTATGAGATAAAGCCGATGGTGCATCATCAATTTTTTCAATATGCTCAAAATTATTATTACCGAGATATCGACTTAACCCTTTGTCATATGATCCTAACCAAATAACCCCTTGTTGGTCGTGAAATAAGGACTGTATTCGGTTCGATGAGATCGAATTAACACGAAGTGGATCATGAATAAAATTCTTAAATACCCCTGTTTGAGGGTCATAAAAATTTGCGCCTCCTCCCCAAGTGCCAATCCATATTTTTCCGTTATGGTCTAGCATAAGGTTACCTGCATCATTATGAGCCAAACCGTTTGAACTCAAGCTATCATATTCAAAGAGAGTGACCTTTCTACCGTCATAACGCATGACGCCATTTTCGGCGGTCCCAAACCAGAGTAAACCTTGCTTATCCTGAATGATTGAATATATCTCAGAAGAAACGAATCCATCTTCCTCTGTTAGCATTTTTACAGAATATTCGTTAATAAGCTTTGAAGTTTGTGCATTGCTATAGACTGGAAAGATAATCCCAACCAATAAGATAGAACAATATATAAAGCGAGTAACAATCAACATGTTATATTCCAAAAAGCGTACGGTTATCGTAAATCAGAGGAGTGCCACAAAAAAGTACATTAATCAGTGTATACATTAAACGTTATAGCGGATCTATTCAATGAGCAGCAAGCTGCACTTGTGATGCCATCATGAAGCAAAACTGACTATTCTAATAGACAGAGACAGCAGAAATAAAGGTGAAGAGGAGCCTTAACATTCGCTCCGAAAGTCAAAATGTCGATGGCCGCTTTACGCTGACTATAGGCCTAATAAAAGCCAGAAAATACTTTTAAAATGTTACAGATAAAATTGCCTCATTCATTATTGAGGTTAAAAAAAGTGGCACAAAGCAGGACTGTAACAGCTCTTAATTAGCCAGCATGACTTGATTCCTACCAGCACGTTTGGCCGCATAAAGTGCCTGATCGGCTCGCTCAATGACGTTGTTTAAAATGTCTCCTTTCTGTTTAATAGCAACCCCGAATGATGCCGTAACCGATGGAATTTTATCGCCTGTGCGTTTATTATTAAAAATAATAGATGAAAGTTTAATTCGAATATTTTCAGCGACTTGCTGTGCTTTCTTAATATCATAACGTGGGCATAATAACGCAAACTCTTCACCACCAAATCGAACAGGTACGAGCGGGTCTTTGCACTCTTTTCGTAGCAATTGACCAACAAACTTCAGAATTTGGTCACCGACTAAGTGACCATGAGTATCATTAAATATTTTGAACTTATCGATATCCATAATAATCATTGCAAGTTCATCGCTATCGCCACTTTCTTCAACAAACCGATGGTAGATTGACTCCAGCACTCGTCTGTTAGATAAGCCTGTCAATGGATCAGTATTTGCCTCTTTTTTACTGTGTTCAAGTTCCGCTTTTAACAAATCAATTTCGGTTTGGGCCGCTATTAATTCGCCTTGAAACGCCTCGTTTGCGCTACAAATAGCACTTGCGTTATCACTTAATTGGGCCAACACAGGTGCTATTTCTGAATCAACTTCGTGAGTGCCTAGCACTTGTAAATTATCCATGAGGGCTTGCGAATAACCGGTTGTTTGCTTCGCCGTTTTATCCAAGGAAACAGATAAATTATCCACCATATGAGAGAAGGCTTTGTGGAATGACTCGAGCTGCTTTTCTTCGCCTTTATCCAACTGCGTTATATGTTGAATAAATAACGCTTCACCTACCTCGGTAGGGCAAGTCCCATAGCGTTCTATAGTTTCATCTAATTCTTTATTTAATGTCGGAAAGGCTTTTGAATAATAGCTGTACCACAATGTGTAATTTAGCGGATTGGGCACAATTTCATATTTGACCATGGCAGGAATAGCTTGACGAAGATAGTCTGCAGCTTGGTCTGAATTTTCGGAAAATTTCATCTATGCTCTCGATTAGTTTGCTGGATCATCAAACTTCCTTAGTTAACTGACCCATCGCATTGCGACAATAAATCAATATATTAAGAATTTGGATAGCTAAAGCAATAAATAAAAACAAATTTTTAGCTTTTTTTTGATCAAACGCCAAATCAGATAGACTTTAGTTTAACTTATTGGGCTGTCTCTCGACAAAATAAGGACGAGTGCTCACCACACCGATCGCATGAGCGGTTATACCATTGGCATTGCGCAATTAGATTAGGCCCGAATCGAACTCAATTATTATTAAACTAGGCTAGACCTACCCGCTCTAAATTTATTCAAGGCGCCTTGAATAATCATCCATTGAGCTCCGTAATAGGTTGTCATTATTAAATAACCACCCAGTGGTAACGGATGCAAGAAGCGGTCAATGGCAATAAAAGAATCCGACAAAATAAACACTAACACCCCAAACACAGACCATTTTAGTGGCATATTCGATTGCATCGCTAAAAGCCCCATTAAACCTATAACCGTTAAGTAAGCAAAAACAGGGAGTTTCAGTTCACCTAAATGAGGGGCCAATAAAAATACCATTATTAGCATAAAAATAAGAATAAAGACTGAAATAGGCCAGCGCGTTTTTACTGAGGACCAATTGCGGGCATAGAATATTCCGTAGTGCAGTTGAGCTATTAAAAATGCACCAACGCCCAGTATGAAATGTCCTTGTTCGAGCAGAACATCACCGCTTGCACTAAATACCAATGCTAACAGCAATAGCGTCTTACCAGAAAAAACAGGTGCTCTAGCAACAGCAAAAACTAAAACGATAAGCGGTAAAATTTTGATTAGCCAAGATATAGTTAGTGTGCCAAACGGAAGAAATATGAGGTATAGCATTGAAAAAACCAAGAATAGTGCACTGTATATAGCTTGCATTTTGAAATTTTATTATTATTTTAATAGTCTTTACTTTGGCATAAACCTGTTTTTTATTCAAACTAAGTTAACAGGCTTAAGTAAAAACTGTCTTTTACTTAAGCCTGTATTACTCAATCATGCATCGTAAAATAACGGGTAAGTTTGTCTATCAAGGTTCATTGCATTCACTTTAAGTGACATCAATCTACTAACTTACATCAACAAATATTGATCAAAAAATGCTAGGATAATGTTGCATGGTCTTAATACAAGACGCTTAAAAATGAGCGTTTGATAAATAACAGGAATCATATATGAACAACTTTTTTTCGGTTGCAGGAAAAATCGCCGTCGTTACCGGTGGCTCAAGCGGAATAGGCGCAATGATTGCTCGTGGTTTTGTTGAAAACGGGGTCAAAACCTATATTACAGCTCGCAAAATCGAGCAGCTAGAGCAAACCGCGGCTGAACTATCTGCTTTAGGTAAGTGCATAGCGATTCAATCTGACTTATCAACGATGGCCGGGGTCGACGCTTTTGCCGATGACATGCTTAAAAGGGAGTCAAAAATCGACATACTCATCAATAATGCGGGGGCTGCTTGGGGCGCCCCTATTGACGAATTTCCTGAAGCGGGATGGGACAAGGTAATGGATTTAAATGTGAAATCAATTTTCTTTTTAAGCAAACGTTTATTGCCAGCACTGCGTTATGCTGGGAGTACAGATGAACCTTCACGAATTGTTAATATCGCTTCGGTAAATGGAATTACTCATCCACGCATGAACAATTATTCTTATTCGGCGAGTAAGGCCGCTGTTATCCAGATGACTCGTCATATGGCAGCTGATCTTCGTCCAATCAATATCAATATTAATGGCATTGCGCCTGGATTTTTCCCCAGTAAAATGACTAAACACGCCCTAGCACACGAACAGGAAATTGCACAAAGCCTACCTGCTCGAAAAACCGGCGAATTTGCAGATATTGCGGGTACCGCTATTTATCTTTGCTCCCGCGCGAGTAACTATGTATGTGGCCACACGGTTGTTTTGGATGGTGGACAAGTCGCAAATGCAGGATGATAATTTCAACCTGACGATATTAAGCTTTAAACGTTATATCGAGCTTATACTTTGCAAATAATTCATTTACAGCGTCTTTGTACAATGGTTTTACGATATAACCTTTTGCACCTCTTTCAATTGCATGCGATACAATTGCTTGATTTTTGGTTCCCGAAAGCATAATGATTGGCGTGTTGCAATTAATACCATTGCCTTGGCTAACTTGATCCACGATATCAATACCGTTTGTATCTGGCAAATTCACATCCATCAATATTAAATCATAACGCTGGCTGGCAATTGCCACTAGGGCTTTTCGGCCAGTATCAGCAACATCTAGTTTCACCTTATAATTGTCCAACAAATCCCGTGTTAGGAGTATGCTGATAACATCATCCTCAACGACTAAAATTACAGGGAGTTTATGCTTTTCGTTTATCAATGAGTCTGGGGCAACATCCTTATATAGTCTGTTAAAAGTATATTGTTCCGGTAATTTGTGCTTAATTCTATCAACGGTTTTCGTGTGTGTTGCATTTGATTTACTTTCTTCATAGTTCGATGCTCCCAGTGCTTGCTCTAACAAATCCATCGCTTTTTGTTGAAGTTTGAGTAACACAGGTCTTATTTCATCTGAACGTATCACGGCAAGCGTTTCTTTGAGTTTGTTAATATCCAAGTCAACACTTTGGTTATTTTGTAATTTGTTAGTTGCACTATCGAGCGCAAAGTCAATTTCCGCAATACAATTGTCAAACTCAAGACGCAATGCGGACCTTCTTTCCAGTCCTTTAACAATCGAGGTTTTAACCTCTGGGGGGATATTCTTTATCTGTTCGACGAACTCCACATCATCGCTTTTCAAATTTACAACAATTCCTAACTCGATTAATAAATGTTCACAGATTAGAATAACACGATGGATTTCATAAACAGGTCTTGAGACTAAATAGTCGTCGATTACGCCATTGCGAAACGCGTAATATGCTTTTGTTTCAAATTGTCTGGGTATTAGCGATACAATTCTGTGCTCACAAATTTCATATTCTGAAACCGCATTCAATGAACGATAATAGCTTGCTAAGCCATCTGTCAAATCTTCGCCTGTGATCAAAAATACTTTGGACGTCTTATCAACAAGTAATCTGCATAAGTCCTTTAAAGTTTCAACCACCGTGATTCTTTTAAAATGGTTGATTAAGGTCTCAATGATTATTCTATCACTGGCTGCGTCAGTTTGAAAAACGACAATGTGATTGTCTAGTTTAGGGTTCATCGTTATTCAATTCCACCTCTAATAAGTCATCTATTCCTATACTCAAAACTTGAATAGCATCTACGTTAGCGTTAGCAATCTCATTTTGTACTCAACATAAAGTAAAATACGCCTATCTATTCCAATAGCGTTGATCTAAATCAATTTCTGATTAAGACAAAACAAAAATCCTTACTTACCGTGGTATTTTATTTTTGGCTTACGCCGAAAAAAATAAACTAAGAGTTGATGGTTTTGGACCCGCAGTCATTGACCTTGCCGTCAATTTTATCAAAGGAGTCTTTATGATAGACAATTACTCATTAAATACGAATAAATTGTTTTCTGTTAACATCAGCCTAATATAAACGCATTAATTTGATTAGAGTTAACATATTGAAAGACATAAAGTGGCTTGTCTATGGCTGGTCGTAATAGAACCGCTTAAAAATATCGTTGGGAGTTATTATGCGTAATTTACCGAAAAATGGGCCATTAACTTTTGTTGTCTGTAAAGGTTTTATCGTAGAATAGCGATTATAGTTTTAGACATTGTTAGTGCGTAAATAAAATGAATGCAGCGAATCATCCAGACCACCACCATAACGAAATAGAATTAATTATTGGAAACTCTAACGCAAATTTTTCAGGTGTTACCTCTACTATGTTGCAAGTATTATCCGAGCAACAAAAATTAATTAACTTGCGTGTTATGGGGAAGCATCACTTAACCGACGAATCATTAAATATTAGTTTTTGGAAAGTGGCTAAAATATGTCGCAAGCCGCTAGCCGATGGACGTTATAGGATTTTTCATGCTCGTCGTGTTGATGAAATGATCCAAGCTCTAATATTGAAACATGTTTTTCAAGCCAAAATTAAAATTATTTTTAGCAGCGCAGCACAACGATATCGTAGTAACTCAACCCTATGGTTAACGGATAAAATGGATGCCGTGTTAGCGATGTGTAAAGCATCAGCGCGTTATTTACATAGACAACCTGATGCTATTATTTATCACGGCGTGAATACGGATGTGTATGCTCCTCCAGTAGAGAAAACAGAGGCTTGGCAAGCACTAAATTTATTACCTGAAGGTGTTGAAAAAGGTAAACGCGGCATTGCAATTTTGGGACGTGTTAGGGCACAAAAAGGTGTTCATATTTTTGTTAAAAGCTGTATTAAGTTGCTTGATAAATATCCAGACTATACCGCTGTTATCGTTGGTTTAATTAGCTCAAGTAATGAAAGCTTTGTTGAGGTATTACGAGCTGAAATTGAGCAAGCAGGTTTAAGCCAACGTATCGTTTTTGCGGGTGAACAACATTTTGCGGATATTCCGAAAATTTTTAGTAGTTTGTCGTTGGTTGTGGCATTAAGTGATAACGAAGGTTTTGGTTTAACCATTTTAGAAGCGATGAGCAGTGGTGCGGCCGTATTAGCAAGCGAGGCGGGTGCATGGCCTGAAGTAGTTCGAGAAGGAACTGATGGCTATGTTGTACCTGTTAATGACTTAACTGCGGTTATAGATAAAATGGAATTACTGCTTAGTGATCAAGAAAAATTAGCGCAAATGGGAATTAATGGCAGAGAAAGGGTGTTAGCACATTATTCCGTTCAGCGCGAAGCTAAACAGTTGGTCGAATTTTTTAGAAATTTGATGTAAAGAGATTCAAGCGCTATTTACCCGGATGTGAACTTCTGGTTCTTAATTCTGTAATGGTCAACTAAAACTGTATGCAAAATAATTGCCTCAATCTTCCATGCACAGCAAAGTAATTAAACGCTTCAGTAAAGCTTGATTTTATTGAAGCACAGTAAAAATAACGCCATGATAGTATCGGCAATTGCTCGATAGAGATGGGCTGGAGTGAATTACCGAGCCGCCAACCCAAGTCCAAGAGCACCGAATGTGCACTTAACATACGCCAAACCTGTACAGAAAAAATGCCGAGTCTTTTGTTATAGAGTAAGTTTAAAGAATCAAGATCCACTGAATTGTATTTATGAATTTAACTGACGTTTTAGCTTTAATTGCAGAGCATCAAAATGAACGGGGCATTTCTCATTGGTCGAAAATGAAAAATACTTGTGGTCTAAAAAGCTACGGAGTGGGACTCACTCAATTGCGTAAACTCGCTAGCAAAATTGGACGAAACCATCAACTAGCACTCGAATGCTGGCGGTCCGATTGTTATGATTTGAAGGTCATTGGTTTGTTAATTGATGCACCCAATAAAATCACCGTGGAATAAGCAGAAAAGCAAGTTGAATGCTTAAGTGCAGGAATGTTGATTCATGTTTTTAGCTTTTGCGATGCGACCTTAGCAAATCAGCAATCGCCTATGATCTGGCAGTTACTTGGCATAATAGTGACAGCGTTCCACGAAAAAAATCAGCTTATGGATTGCTGTATAAACTTTCTAAAAATAAACATGATAAGCGTTTAAGCCATCATTTCTTTTTAACCACTATTTCACACATTAATCAAACAATAGACAACGAACCCAAAACCGTAAAACTCCCGATGGGCACTGCATTAATGGGAATAGGTAAACGCAGTTTACCGTTGAATAGCGCTGCAATTAATGTCGCAAAGCGAATTGGTGTAATAGACGTTAACGAGAATGGTAACAAATGTGAACCATTTAATATTTTGAAACACCTAACCAGTGACTACCTAAAACAGAAATTTGCAATCTGAGTAAAATCAATGAATTAATAACTTTAAAAATCTGCTTTTTTAAAAAATCGGTTTTTATTACCCTGACTGGCATCTTCATTTTACTATTAAGTCTTTAAGGATGGAGAGTTTTCGAGACAGCAGATATTATTCTGACCAATACCAACTGGTCACGTTATAACGATACTTACTTGTATTTTCCGAGGTTACCTCTTTTACCCAATGCTCAGAGCCCGGAGAGGAAGGATCAAACAAAACACAACGATTGTATAAAGGCGCGATATCTATTGGTTCATCATCACTGCCTATAAAAACAAGTTCACCACCGGCATTGTTGTTCCATTCTTTATTTAAATACAGCAGCATACACACCACTCTTCCTGGCGAATCATCAGCATGTTGATTAACAAAATCACTAGCGCTTAAGCGAAAATAGTTGGTATTAACTTCTGGCTTCGCAACATTAATATCGGTCAATGGCACATTAAAAATACGTGATAACAAGGTCATAAATTCATCCCCACGCAAAAATGACAAAAATTCCTGAGCTATATTTAAGTTTGTAGCACTTGCACTAAGAGCTTCACGTTGCCAAACATCTCGCTTTACAAAACGTTCATCATTGCTGGTGTTTTGCCACTGGGCGCTATCGACGTATAAAGCAGAATAAGTGTGTTTTTGAGTTTGCCAGCAATACGCTTGGTGTAAGATTCCCATTACGTCATCGAGGGTGGCCATATCAAATAAATTGTCAATAACGATATGATTGGGAATAGAGTTCAATAAAGACTCTTGATATGCGCATATCGCA
Source organism: Glaciecola sp. (assembly GCA_047637355.1). Classification (GTDB taxonomy): domain Bacteria; phylum Pseudomonadota; class Gammaproteobacteria; order Enterobacterales; family Alteromonadaceae; genus Glaciecola. The sequence continues at coordinate 36,100 of JBLIKA010000009.1, forward strand.
GAATCGATTACTTGCTCTTCATTCAGCCACATTGAAACGACTCACTTGTAGTGTTAGATAACTTATTAAAACGTGATAATACAGGCTTGAACAATAATTCCTATAATTTGATCTTTAAAATTAAATTAACCGGACAGCCATGCTAATGATCGGCTGAAATAGAAGTTAAATCTACAAAATTTTTAATTCGAATGTCTTATTCATTAGTTTGCTGGCCTTTAGACGAGCTTAATCATAATTCAAGCTGAAAAAAGTAAATGCAGACACTTGGTTTAAAATTGATAAAATAGTGGTCTTATTTATTACTTGCTAGAATAACCTATTATCGGGTTTATTAGGTTTAGCCATAAGAACAAAATGCTTTATATAACCTTATTCTTTACCGCATTTATATCCGCTACATTGCTACCTAGTTCGTCAGAAGTAGTAATGAGCGGAATAATCATCCAAGGTAAAGCTAACCTATGGCTTATTTGGTGGGCCGCCACATTGGGCAATGTGTTGGGGAGCTGCGTTAATTATTGGCTAGGGACCCAGGTATTGCGTTTTAAAGATAGAAAATGGTTTCCAGTCTCTGAAAAAGGACTTCAAAAGGCGCAAAAGCAATTTAATAAATACGGTGTGTATAGTTTACTTTTTGCATGGGTGCCCATTGTAGGTGATCCTCTAACTGTAGTAGCGGGGATATGCAAAATGCGCTTCAGCACTTTTTTATTATTGGTAAGTTTAGGCAAAGGCACGCGCTATTTATTAGTTATCGCCGCTGCAGTCGGATTAGTCGATTCAGCTAACTGACTAACAGCGTTGTACATCAATTATTGAAGTCTTTTGCCTGCGAAAGATTGGCAAACGGAAATAACTGCGCCGATAACCTCTAAGGTTACCACTAGGTGCGAATACGCCATAAACGCGGCGGATTTATTAACTTAGGCGTTTCAAATTATAAGACACCAATCAATAAAAGGCCGTCAACTTTGACAAAACCAATAGTCGGTTTACCAAATTTTCTCTGGTGTGTGCCTCGATCAATCAGCACCGCTTTCGAGAAAATGATGGGAAATACAGGTCAATTCAATGTAATTAGCGAGCCATTTATTGATATTTATAAGCAAGGAATAATTTCACCTAACGATTTTGAATCAGCACAAGCACAGTTTAATACTTTTTTTGATTCACTCCGGCATAATAATCAGTGCCAGCCTATATTTGTAAAAGATATGGCTTATCACGCAACGCCCTTTATTTTAGATCGTCAGATAAAATCGGCCAAACACACCTTCTTGATAAGAGATCCTAGCCTGTCAATTCCTTCACTTTATCGGATGCGTGGCGACTTCCATGAAAATGAAACAGGATTTGAAGGTCAGCGGGTATTATTTGATAAGATACATCGAGTAACGGGTATAAAGCCTTTCATCATAAATGCTGATCAACTGATACAAACACCAGCTCAAGTAGTGAAACAGTACTTTGCATACATTGATCATCGCATGCCCAGTCACGCCTTAACATGGGAGTCGGGTGCAAGAGATAACTGGAAAGGAAGAGAACCCTGGCATATTGACGCCATTAACAGTCGAGGATTTACTGATAATAAAAGGTCGATAAACAGAGAAAAAATGCCTCCCCGTGTGGAGGCCTTAATTAAGCAAAATATGAGTTATTATGAGTATATGTGCGAACAATTATTGCAACAAGAACAGCATTTTAAGTGAACATATATTTGTAGTCGTAAAACTAAATTTCGCCCCTCGCGAGCTATACCTCAACCATATCGGCTTTATCGAAGCGTTATCTGCCCACTGCAAAAGCTTACACAAATATGCTAAACGAGAATGTGAAGGAGACAACTTACTGCAGCTCTAAGGACGATATAATTTGCCCTTAGGTTAGGAGTATTACACCTATTAATTAAATTTAGGTATACTTGCACCGCTCAATATTCGAGCCTGCGCGAGATCCGTATCGCCTTTTAACACTTTTAATATTGTGTCTTGAACAAGGGTTCGCATTCCATCTTGCATTGCTTGTTTTTTGATTTCTGAAATCGCACTTTTACTGAAAATTAGAGAACGTAATTCAGGTGTCATTACCAATAATTCATGAACACCTGTGCGTCCCTTATAACCTGTGTCATCACACTTTTCGCATCCGGCTCCTTTGTGCAATTTAAAATCATCTGCTAGATTTAATTCGTTGAAAAATTCTTCACCATATTGGCGATTTATAAATTCCAATTCTATTTCAGAGGGAGAATAAACCTCTTTACAACTTGGGCACAAGGTCCGAATTAAACGTTGTGCAACAATACCAACGCAAGCATCAGAAAAATTTATCGGATCCATACCCATATCAATTAATCGGGTAATAGTTTCTGATGCCGAGTTTGTATGCAGAGTAGATAGCACAAAATGTCCAGTCAGGGACGCTTCAATACCAGCACTGGCTGTTTCTCTGTCACGCATTTCACCTATGAGAATGATGTCTGGGTCGGCTCTCAAAAATGCACGCAGCGCTTTTTCAAAAGTAAATCCAACCTTCCTGTTTACTTGCACTTGTTGTAATCGGTATTGGGTGATTTCTACGGGGTCTTCGGCGGTCCATATTTTTTTATCCGGCGTGTTTAAAAAACCTAAAATAGCGTGTAATGTTGTTGTTTTTCCACTGCCCGTGGGCCCTACAACCAATAACATGCCATGTGGCATAGTAACCAATGACTTCACCATTTGTAGATTTCTTGGTGATAAATTTATATTATCAAGAGGCATTGCTTTTCCGTTGGGCAGAATACGCATAACGATCCCTTCGCCCACAACCGTAGGAATAGTCGCTACCCGCACCTCTACAGTCTCCTCCCCAATATTAAACATTAGCTTACCGTCTTGTGGTATGCGTTTTTCAGAAATATCAAGCCCTGCCATTATCTTAATGCGAGCAACTACCGCCTTATGGTGAGATTCAGGTAGTTGATTTATATCTTTTACGATCCCATCTACCCTCATTCTAACAAGAGTTTTGTGCTGAAATTCAGGATCAATATGAATATCAGAGGCGCCCATGGTTTTAGCTTCGAACAAAATATTGGACACCAGACGCACAATGGCCGGCTCATCTTCGAGTGAAGCATCTTGATCCGGCTTATATTCTTTCGTATCGGTGTCTATTTCACCTATTATTTGATTGAATTTATGGCTCTTGGAATGCGCATTTTTTTCATCTAAATAGCCAAGTATTTGTTTAGGCATACCAAATGCCAACTGATAATTTTCTGTGCCTAAGCCGCTTTCAATTTCCATTAGCAGCGCAATGTTGGTCGGGTCAAACATAAGCACAATTAAGCGTTTACGCTCATCAGTAAGTATAACCACTTGATTAAGTTTAAAGTAGGTAACATTCCGTTGCACACTGCTTTGAGACAATTTGTATTTGCTTGGCAAGTAATTGATAAAGGGTACTTGGTAATGGATAGATAAGGCCTCACCAATTAGTTCTTCAGATACGTTATGCTTGCTCTGTAACAAGTTACTCATTTGTTCAACGCTCGCGTTACTGGGAAAACTACTAATTACCTTGGCGTCAACGATATCCGTGTGGACCAAGTAATCAAATGGATGAGCTGTTCCGCCTAACTCATATCTAAATGCCCTACCCAAAATATCTGCAGCTTGTTGAGCTAGTGTTAGATCGCTGTTGTCAAAACCATTTTCGCCAGTATTTAATATTTCTAGCACGCCTAACAAAGTACCCTTGCATTTGATTGGAACGCTTAAAATGTTATTTGTCCTAAATTGACCTAAACGATCGTACTTTTGTTCAAATTTTAATTTAAAATGAATCAGCTTGACTGCAGCTTCATCATAAGGATTGTTAACAATAACTCCTTGCTGTGCCATGGAGACATATCCGGCGATAGATTGAGGCGTTATGGCCACTTTAATTTCGCGTAATTCAGAGCCAGATTTATATCGTGAAACCAAATCTCGTTGATGAGAACGTCGTTGAAATATAGCTATCCGTTGGGCATCAAATGCACATAGCAATAACGACTCAATATGTTCGAATGATTTATTGAGTGTCGAAAATCGGTTTATGGTCGTATGTAAGGATTGCGACAAAGTATCTCGAACTGACGTATTGAACATAGAAGCTTCCCTTTCCGTTTTGATGGGTATTCTTATCGTGTTTGTGCTGCTTTTAAATCATGAAGGGTTGCACTGGTTTTTATGGTCTCGATACTTTTCTCTTCGCTGTTAACTCCGCTTCGCAGAAAAACCTGAGCATTATTATAGCCAAGTTGTCGTGCAATCTTTAGCGCGCATTGAGCCTGTTCGATTATTTCGATTACATCTATAATGTCGCTGGCCTTAAACTCAGTAATACCGGCACTAATTGAAACCTGCTGTAAATTCTCTGCTAACGTACAATGATGTTCAAGGTTAGCGTTGCTCACTAAATTCATCATTTTTGATATGAGCTTAATAGCCTCATTTGTGTGTACATTGGGTGCTATTAATGCAAACTGAGCATTTTCGAATCGGGTGATAAATTCACCGCCACGAGATGTCGCCTTGTCCAATATTTCAGCTATTGAGGCGATACATTGATCGCCTTGCGCTGCCCCATAGTGTTCTGCATATTCAGGGAAACAATCAATTTCAACAATAACTATGCACAGATTAGTTTGTGCTCGTTTGGCTCGTCTGATTTCTTCACTAATCATGAAATTAAAAAAACGACGATTAAACAGTCCTGTTAATGTATCTTCAAATGTCGTCTCGTAAAGTGCGTTTTTGTATTTTTGCAAGAGCTTAGCTTCGCCTTCATATTTTTCAGTCATTTCAACACCTAATAAGATAGCGCGATTAATTGACAAGTTAAGCAGGATTAACACAAGCACGAATACGGCAAGACTTGTCCCAAGCATCATCATATTTGAGTTATCTAGGCTAAGTAAGGTCGCAATAAAAGGAGCCGAAAGAGTGAGTAACGATGTCACAAATATTTTTTTAGAACCCACTAAAGAGGCAGTAAGACATGAAATATGCAAAGCCAACATAAAAGCTAAACTTGTTGCTAAAGCTGCACCACCGATAATTAGTCCATAACAATACCCTGCAGACAAAGTGCCACTTACAACGACAGCAAAGCACGCAGAGGTAGTTTCCCACTTTTTAACGTTTGGTGCGTGTACCGAACTTTTTCTTTTAAATATCGAGAGCCCGAGTAAGCTGCACAATAAGACAGTAGTGACACCCGCACTCCAATTGTAAACATAAAAATCGTCTATTAGGCCCCAAGTCGAGTATACTAAAAGTCCAGCGGCCAGCAAGTGAACGCCGACAGAAGCAATTGAAAACGGTAATGCGTTGGTGCCATGAATTTGATTCACTTGCTCACATCCTTTGTCAGCTGTTTTCATTGAGGTTTCTCATATTATGTTATCGGCCTAATTTAAAAAATTGTTAACCAAGAGGTCCACTTTTTTCAGCGGCAGCAATTTCCCCCCGTATAATTAACGTTTTTATCGTCTAAAATTTATTCACTGAAGCAAGTAATTTGCCAAGCATAAAGTAAAAAATATGTATTGATGTCTTTGGATGCATACACGATTATCGAAAGCTATAACTATGATATTGCGATGACCACTTTAACAAAATATCACAGCCTGCCAGCTTCGTGATATGAGCATAGATTCACTGCTTGATTGCCGAAGTTAGGGTTTGAGGGTTTGAGGGTTTGAGGGTTTGAGGGTTTGAGGGTTTGAGAGTGTCAGATTCAATCCTATTTTGATTAAAGAATAGCTGAATGAGACGCAGCCTGTTGCTATGAACTTATTACATGCAAAAAGACATGGCTGGGGTTTGCAGGCTTGAATACCTCACACAAAAGACATTACTTACTTCCTTTTCAAAGTAATAATTTCAGCGTACAATTGTAAGCTGAAATTTAATTAACACTCAAATAAGTTGTTACCGTGAAGCAAACTGCAACGCCTCAAATACATCAATATAGTCAGCTAGAAGAACGCTTAAATGCGCTTACTCATTTTATTGGGTTCGCATTAGCAGTCATCGGTTTGGGTGCGCTATTGCTGAAAAGTAATGGCTTAGTCGAAGTTATATCTTCCATCGTTTTTAGTAGTTCAATGGTGCTTTTGTTTGGCGCCTCTACTTTATATCACTCAGTAAGTAATCCTGTGTTAAAGCCTATACTCAAACGCGCCGACCACATTGCTATTTATTTGTTGATTGCCGGTACTTATTCGCCTTTTTTAGTCGTCGCCATTGATGGCTGGGTGTCGACTGTTAGCATTGTTACCATATGGGCAGTGGCGTTATTTGGGGTTGGTTTTAAAGCTGTATTTAAAGATAAATTCCCAAGACTAGCGGTAACAACTTATGCCGTCATGGGTTGGTTAGCTTTGCTGATTATTGTACCAATTTATAATGCCGTCCCTTTAACTGGCTTTATATTTTTGTTTTTAGGTGGTTTGGCATATAGCTTGGGTATTCCATTCTATATGGCAAAACATAAGCAATATACACATGCTATATGGCACTTATTTGTGCTGTTAGGTGCAGCTTGTCACTTCTACGCAATCTATGCCTTTGTTATTGGGCAAACAATAGTCGTTTAACTTCTTATTTCGGCATACGCTTTTTGATAGTGGCAGTGGCAGGAGCGTTCGCAGGATCATCTGGCCAAAAATGTCGAGGATAACGCCCTTTCATTTCCTTTTGTATTTGCTTATAACTCCCTTGCCAAAAGCCGATGAGATCATCAGTTGTTTGTAGGGGTCTCTGCGCTGGTGAAAGCAATTCACATGTAATCGGTAGTTTTCCGTTTAGCAATGTCGGATGCTGTTGCATACCATAGAGTTCCTGCATTCTGACTGATAAGAACGCCTTCCCCTCCTCGTTATAATTAATTCCGGCTTTTCTCCCTGTAGGGATCACGATCCCTTCTGGTAATAATGAATCAAGCTGTTTGAGTTGTTTATAATCCATTTTTTGACTCAATAACTGATAAAAAGGTAGACTTGAAAGTGCCTGCCAAGTGCTTTTGTTAGTCAAAAACGGCAGTAGCCATTGGTCGATAGTGTTTAGCAATCCGACATCTGTAAAATCGGGAAGTGTATTGCTTTGTTCGGCTATGTTTATTGTGCCGTTCAGCAAACCGACTCTTTTAATTAATTGCAGTGAACGCGCATCAAAAGGTAGCGCTTGTATCCCTTTTTTCTGTATTTGCTGCTTCCAAACCTCAATTAGGGAGTCAGATGATGGCTTAGGAAGGTTTCTTTTAGAAAATGAAATACGACCAAAAAATTGTGATTCAGATGCGTTAATCCGCTGTTTTTCTTCATCCCATTGCACTATTTCTTTGTCGTCAAAAAATTGCGAAAAGTGAGTTTGTAGATGGTCGAATGATATCGGTTCAGCATATCGAATAAGCGCACTATCCATTTGCTTATCAGTTAGCTGCATATGCCCAATCGCTAACCAACGTTGGTTTTTTGTCGACAACGATTGCGTCCCTAACTGGCGCAATAGGTCATCATTAATATTGAGCGTTGCGCCACTGCCATTAGCTAGGCTAAAACGTTCTTCTGATCGATGCTTGGCTATCCATTGAGGGAAACCAAAAGCGATAATAATAGCGAGGTCCTGTAGCGGCCATTCTACTAATTGAATGTTCTGTTTACGATGCCACTGCTTAATAAGCAACCAAGTATTGTGTTGCTTATTTTTTAGCAAAAATGTTAACCGGGGAGTCACTTCAACGGTTTGTGCCTGAGGTAACGGATCTTTACTTTCAAGTAACGCAGCCACAGCGCAGGCTAAACTCTGATGTGCGCAACTCAATTGAGCACTCTTCAATAACATAATAGCAATGTTTGCGTTGCCACCCAAGGCATGAACTTGGCGACCAAATTCGGTCATTTTATTGCTTTGTTCAATGATACCAAGACTCATTAACTTTTCTTCGCCTTGCGACAATTGGGCCGGATGAGGTTGGTCAATGAGCGCTAAATCAGCCATTGGTGCCCCCCAAATAGCTGCTTCTAATACTAAATCTGAAACATCAGATTGCAGTATCTCAGGCGTAGATTGTTGCGCAAGCCGACCATGTAATTCTTTTGACCATAAACGATAACAAGTACCCGCCATCACTCGCCCTGCTCTGCCGGCTCTCTGGGTTGCCGAAGCTTGTGATATTTTTTGAGTTGTTAGTTGAGTAATGCCTCGGCGTAAATCAAATACAGCCTTTTTTTCAATACCACTATCAATAACCACTTCAATTCCTTCAATGGTCAAGCTTGTTTCCGCAATGTTGGTCGCTAAAACTATTTTCCTTTTGCCCTCTTTATTGGGCATTAACGCTTCTTGCTGATGTTCTTTATTAAGGTCTGAAAAAAGTGGTAAAACAATGCAATCGTCTAATTTTCGGGACAGAATTTCAGCCGCTTTCCTAATTTCGTATGCGCCGGGTAAAAAAACTAAGAAGTCTTTGTCATGGCTTTCGAATATTTGAATAATTAGTTCACATACCCTATCAACCACCGGCATTTTTGTGCTTGTAGCAACGTACTTAATATCAACAGGGTAACTTCTACCTTGCGATTCCAGTAGCTTTGCATCAGGCATTATTTTACTAATTGACTGTGCATTTAATGTGGCTGACATAACTAATATTCGCAGATCGTCACGCAAGACTTGCTGTACCTCAAGGCTTAACGCTAATGAAAAATCAGCATGAATACTGCGTTCATGAAACTCATCGAAAATAATGAGACCAACGCCGGGCAATTCTGGTGTCGCTTGCAACATGCGCGTCAGAATGCCTTCAGTAACGATTTCTAAGCGCGTATTAGTGCTTGTTTGGTTTTCACCTCGGACCCTGTAGCCAACAGTTTTACCCACTTTTTCGCCCAACTGTTCAGACAGATAATAGGCAATGTTGCGCGCCGCTATCCGACGCGGTTGCAACATAATAATTTTACTCTGTTGAAAAGTCGGTTGTTGTAATAGAAACAATGGCAGTGATGTTGACTTTCCAGCACCCGGTGGCGCAACAACAATAGCATTACCCTCTTTTAGCTGCAGGGCGAGTGCGCTGAGTATTTCCTGTATGGGGAGCAAGTGAATGTGTTCCTAAATGAGGTGGAAGCGTTATACAAACGACTATGTTGATTAACTATCTAGTATGCAAGGATAATAGCAAAAACGGTTACTTGGTTCAGTAGCTATTTATCTTTAGCAAATTACTATTAAGAGAATAAAAATACAGGCAAAGGAATGCCAACATATGCGCCATCGAAAACCTAAAAAAACTCAACAAATAACACTACAGTCACGGTTAAAAGGCACAACTCTCGTAGAATTGATGGTTGTGGTTGGTATTTTAGCAATATTGGGGACGCTTGGCGTACCTAGTTTCTTGTCTATTCTCACCAAGTCTAGAATTACGTCTGAAACTAATCAGTTAAATGGCCTTATTCGCTTCGCCCGCTTTAAAGCAATCGAGCAAGAGCAACTGGCTGTATTATGTCCCACTAGCGATTACAGTCTTTGCAATGATGACTGGAATGATCCGAAAATCGTATTCATTGACGCTAATCACAATAATGAGAGAGAGCCTGAAGAGCCCATGCTGATGAGTATGCCAAAAAGTAATAACAGCAATCAAATTTACAGTCGAAACAGAACCCTCAAATTTTATGAGAGTGGAATTACAGCGAGTCCTGCGAGCGTGCGTATTTGCCCTAGCTCTAAAGAAGCAAAATACGCAAGATTACTAACGGTGAGTTTACAGGGAAAGATAAAACTCAGCCGGGACAAAAATGGCGATGGCATTCATGAAAACGGCGCAGGTGTCGCATTATCCTGTATATAAATTGTATTTATCTGTCAGTAAAGCCTGCACTTTATCTCTTTCATCTAATACGAATAACAAGACTAGATCGCCACTAGCGGCTCGATCCATTATTTTCTTAGTTCCATCTATAGGGTTGCTAGTGAGGATAATATCCTTTTCCCCAATACCTGTTGCAATCAAATGGTGTTTAACTAAAAGAGATATTTCGTTCGGCTCTCGCCCTCTAAGGTATCGATTAATCTCAGCTAAAACATAAGTACTAGGCTGTAATTTACTTACCGCGTTAGCAACATCAAGGATATCTTTATCAGAACGATCACCAGCATGGCTAAACATCACGTGCTTAGCTTTGGCCGGCATATTTGACGCCATGTTAACCAACGCTTGCATGCTATGGCTGTTATGCGCAAAATCAACAATAACGGTTACGCCATTAACTTCATATATATTGCCCCGTCCAGGATTATCAGTTGCATCACTGCCAAAATTAATTAACCCCGATAGAACAGCATCACTGCTAATTCCCAACGCCTTGGTTAGTCCAATAACACCTAACGCGTTTTGTATATTATGTTTGGCTGTGCCATTCACCGTCATCGGAATATCGGTAATGGTAGCGATAATTTCTTGCTCAATATGGCTGTATACAAGCTTACTATTGCGAACAAAAACGCAAGGATTGTTCTGACTCAATGCTTTTACGATTAGCGGATTATTTTCATTTTCGCTGAACCAACAAATAGGAACGTTAATGTTTTTAGATTCTGTCACTAACAAAGCGTCATCTGCATTCAATACAAGCGTACCTTTGCTAAAGTCAGTACCTTTTTGGATCGCTTTTGAAACCATACTTTTAACTGAAGCAATTTCCTCAACCGTATTGATCCCGTATTGTCCTAAATGATCACCAGCTACATTCGTTACTAAAGCCACGTTTGCACTTTGAACCGGTAAACCTCGTCTTAATAAACCACCTCGGGCAACCTCCAAAAATGCAATTTCAGTGCGCTTATCTCTGAGCAGAAGCCTAGCTCCACCCGGACCTGAATAATCTCCATCATCAATAATAGTGTCACCCACTTTAATAAAGTCAGTCGAGGTTACACCTGCATTTAATGATGCTGCTTTTGCAATTTCAGCAGCCAAACGAACACTTGTCGACTTACCGTTGGTACCTGTCACTAGTGCTAGTAGAATAGTGGAATATTGCTGCCAATTAACACTTTTAGGATCTGGGAATTTATCGATAGGCCATGTCTCAGACTTGGCGCCCATACCTAAGCTAATTTCATCATCGTCGACTAAACAAACGACATTGTTAATTTGAGCTTGCCGCATAAATGCAAGTAATTTTGGTTGTCTCTCGTCAACAATTGTTGCTTTCAATGCCGCCAAACGAGGCAACATATAAACGATGGATGCGACCTCGCTACCGGCTGATAATTCGGCAACACACAAGTCCCAAGCCAGCTCGATGAGGTCGCATGCACTATACAGTAAATCCATTGGCGCAGAAATCGACATACTTGCGCCGCCGTTATAGAGGCGTTCATAACAATTTAGTGGCCACGCATAGTCACTGCCCAACGTAACTTGGCAGTGATAAAGATGCTTTCGCCAGCAATCAATGACGGCTTGGGATTCTACATCGCTAAAAAACACGTCAATAATCGCACCGGGTTCGTCTGACAATAAATTGGGACCCGTTAACCTTCTCACCTCGTCAAGTTCAAAAGTCATAAATATCACCACTCATTACTTTATTTATGCACAATTTAATCAGAATCTTCTTCTCTATCAACAACAATATGAACACCGCGCTCGTCTTGAACAATTCGTGTGCCTTCTTGAAGTTCAAATTTATGCTCAATAGGTTCATATAGTTTTTCAGGGAAGTCACTTGATGGTTTATCTTGTTTGTTTACAGGATGCTCAGATACATTGTTAAAATGCACTATCTGTTTCCAGCAACGAGTAATGTTGTCCCCTAAGATAATAACTAAATCACCCGGTGAACAGCTTTCTAGGGCCGCCTCAACCGCATCGGCTTCGCTTGGTATTACCTGAATATCTTTAGCGTCAACACCGTTAGTTTCTAACGTTTTCTTGAGCAACATTGGCACTTCATCGTGCCCTCGACCCCGGCGATCATCATCGGCTTTACACACAAAACTATCAAAAGTAGAAGCTACAATTTTAGCCGCTTCTATAATATCTTCATCTCGTCTATCACCTGGCATAGCGATTACAAGTCTGCGCTTACCCTTTACGTCTAAACGCCCAGCCAAATCAGTAATTGTTTTAATTGCAGCAGGGTTATGCGCGTAATCTAAAATGACTTTGAATGGATGTTCATCGAAAATATTGAGTCGACCAGGAGCTTGATAGAATGAGGTATTGAATATTCTTAAACCTTGGCGAATATTTTCTAAAGACGTATCAAAGCTATATGCCATTGCCGTAGCGAACATAGCATTTTGCACATTGTGCATTGCTTTACCTTCAATCGTTGCGGGTATCAAATGCGTCCATAACAAAGGAATATGAGCCCCTTTATCATAAATTGTAATCATGTCACCGTTAATGCCTTTTTCTAATACGACCGCCATACCGCCCTGTCGAATATGCTCTCGCACCAATCCATGACCTGAATCTATGGTGACATAACAGATTTGTTTAGCTTGGCAAAACTCAGCCATCTGCAAGCAATGAATGTCATCTGCGTTAAGTACAACACAGTCTTGTGCTACTTCAACTACAACCCGCTTAATTTGAGCTAGTTGGTCTAAGGTATCAATACCTCGTTGACCCAAATGGTCAGCTGAAATATTTAAACAAGCGCCTACATTACATGTGCTGTAACCCAATCCGCGTTTGACTATACCGCCACGAGCCGTTTCCATAATGGCGAAATCGACACTGGGGTCGCGTAATACGATTTGTGCCGCTGTCGGGCCAGTCATATCGCCTTTTACAGTAAGGTGTCCATCTATGTAGACACCATCGGTTGAAGTCATACCGGTGGTAAATCCTGCGCTTTTCATGATGCTTGCTAACATTCTAGAAGTGGTGGTTTTACCATTGGTACCGGTAATCGCTGCAACAGGAATTCTTGCATTAGCGCCAGCAGGAAACAGCATATCCATTACTTTACCCGCAACGTCCCTTGGCTTACCTTCGCTGGGTGCAACGTGCATTCTGAAACCTGGCGCGGCATTGCATTCGCAAATACCACCGCCAATTTCTTTATATGACTTACTAATGTCATCAGTTAAAAAATCAACACCACCAATATCAAGACCAATCGCGCGAATAGCTCGTACAGCCATTTCTCTATTATCCGGGTGCACAATATCTGTAACGTCTATTGCAGTGCCGCCTGTTGACAAGTTTGCAGTCGAACGAAGATAGAATGTGTGACCTTTTTCAAGTACCGTGCTTTTATTATAATCGGCTTCTTCCATAAGGCGAGCTGCTTGATTGTCTAGCTCAAGTCTAGTAAGTACTTTTTCATGCCCAACTCCACGACGAGGGTCTTTGTTCACAATATCAACTAATTGTTCAATCGTATGAATACCGTCACCAATAACATGTCCGGGGACTCGTTTTGCTACGGCAACTAACTCATTATTAACCACTAACATTCTATGATCATAACCAGTAATAAAACTTTCGACCAACACAGCTCTACTTGTGCCATGTTTTTGTGCTTCAGCAAAAGCAGTTATAACGTCATCATCTGTCATCAAGTTAATACTAACGCCACGACCATGGTTAGCATTCAGTGGTTTTAATACAACCGGAAAGCCCATACGCTGAGCAGCTTTTACCGCTTGCCTGTCACTATAAATCATCACTTGTTGTGGTACTGGCAAGCCCAAATCGTTCAATAGATTATGGGTATCTTCTTTGTCACATGAAATCTCAACTGCGATATGTTTTGTTTCACTCGTAATCGTCGCTTGAATTCGCTGTTGATACTTACCCTGACCAAATTGCACTAAGCTATAATTATTCAAGCGTAACCAAGGTATATCTCGCTCTTCGGCAGCGGCGACTAGCGAGGCTGTACTCGGACCAAACTCTTTGCGCTGTGCCATTTTAATAAAGTCATTTAACTCTTCTGCAAAATTAAAATCTGGCTCAATGTTAGCGGTAATCGAAGCTTGTATTGCTGCCGGCATTAAATGAGTTAGTAATTTTAAACCCAATGCTCCAGCTTCTAAACCAACATCTCTTTGCTGATATTGATAAACAACATAGTAACAGCCTTTATCTTTCAGACTTCTTGTGCGCCCGAAGGAGACAGAGGACCCGGCTAAGTTTTGCAGTTCTATCGCAACGTGTTCCCAAATATGACCAATCCAGGTTCCTTCATCTTCAACTAATCGTCTTAAAAAACCACCGTCTTCACCATAAGAACAACCGTGTTGTTGTAACGAGGGTAACGCAGCAACAAGACCATTAATAAAGTCTTCACCTAATTTAACCGAAGGCCAATTTTCTAATTCACCAATATCAATTTGATAGCAAATGACAGGGAAATTGGCATAGACATTTGGGCCGACGTAAACGTTTTTACTTAGAATTTTCATGGTTACAGATCCCTTAGTACGACTTTTTTATTAATTAACGACAGCTATGAAAAAAGCAGTGAGTCCAGCAATTGAACCTCTTGCATTATTTTAATAATCTATAGACATGAACGGGTCAATTAAAGTGTTATTATTATTAATCTAAAGTACATAAAAAAGGTAGCTTGCGCTACCTTTTGACGTGTTTTTATTTTGTTCTCATCTATAAAAGAATGAGAAGACGGTGACTGCGATTAACTTACATACGCTTTTCGATTTGAAATATCAAACCGAGCACCGCTCGCTAAAATGTGTAATTTAACGTTTAGCAACGTTAGGGCGTCTCCTGTGCGAGCCTCTGCCATTGACGAATACTCAATATCGCTAGGATCAACAACCGTAATCGCGCCACTCCCGAGAACTGTAAATATGTTGTTATGGTCAATAAATGCGGCCGTGTCTTCATCTAGTCCAACGCCAATCAAAAACGGATTGTAGCTAACGGCTGAAAGTAAACGCGCAAGTCGATTACGTTCGTTGAAGTGCTGATCAACAACGATGGTATTAATTAATCCCATACCTGGTGCTAAATTGACACCGTCTTCAGTAGGCACCGTACCGGTGCTACCACCCGTTATCATGTGTTGCGAAACAATAGCAGCACCAGCAGAAGTACCTGCATAGTTAACGCCTTGGGCATTTAGCTGACGAATTGTTTTCGCAATAGGTGTACCGCCTAAAATAGTAGATAGCCTAAGTTGATTACCACCAGTGACAAATATACCAGTACTTTTCCCCAAGGTTTTTACGTATTCAGGGTTTTGCGCATCAGAACGCTCAGTTATTGGCAAAGAATAAGTTTTTTTAACACCTATTTCTTCAAAAATTTTCTGATATCGTGAACCAGTATCGTCAAGCCGTGACGCCGTTGGAATAATGGTAATTACAGCATCTTTACCACCGCTAAGTTCGACAAATTTTGCCAAAATTTCGGGGTTATCTAATTTTTCTTCTGCACCACCAATCGGAATAACATATCCTCTTTGGGTGCCATCTATAGTTGGAGAGGGCATAATATTTACTCGAAAGTGCCTTTTTTGACTTGTTGTTTGTGTTTAACATGCCAATGACCCATCGCCATAACATGCTCAATCCGATTTTGCTTATTCAATATGATGATATCGGCATCAACACCCTTTTGTATGCGACCTTTATGATGAAAATTCATTAATTGCGCAATGTTCTTTGTAAAAAAGGGCAAAAACTTGTCAACCGCTTGGCCGTCATCAACTAGCTGGTAGAAGATATCCGTCATCGATTGTGACTCCGCGAAGTCCATTTTTTTCAAACTACCATCAACATGGAAATCCGGTAAGCATCCTCCACCATCCGAACTAATAGTCAGTTTATCTTGTGGTAAATCTTGTTGCATATAGCGTAACAATGCCTCACCCGGTTCAAAACCAACATCGCCAGTTTCAAACGCAGTAACATCAACCCAACAACCTCGCTTCGCTAGTTCGCAGGCTTCCTCGAATAAGAATCGCTGACGATTAATATGTGTTGGGTTATAAGTTCTAGGTGGAATTTCAGCTGTATCTAAAGCCTGCCTGACCAAACTCAAACCTCTTTCGCCATCGCCTAAATGCAAATGCAACATGCCTGCTTTACCTGTCATTAAACGCGCCACATGAGCTTCTGATGCTACTTTCAATAGCTCATTTAATGTTGGCTGACTTGAACGATGATCGCTAATAGCTAACTCACCGACACCAATAATCGGTTCAATGAAAACAATATCCGATTTCACCGAGCCAGTTAAGGTTGTAGCCGGCAAATGATAACCACCTGTGTAGCAATAAGCTGAAAAACCTTCTTCTCTTAGCGCGTAAACTTGGGCTACCAACGATTCAGTGCTGCGTGTTAAATCATCAGTGCCAAGTAAACCAACGGCCGTAGTGACGCCCGCTCTCGTAAATTTACTTAGTGGCACTGGAGGTACTCTAGTAGAAAAGCCAGCTTCTCCGCCACCACCTGTAATGTGGGTATGACCATCAATAAAGCCAGGCATTACAACGCAGCCTTCAGCATCAATAACATTATGCTCAAGATTAAGTTCAGGCAAAGTGTCGCCCACATAAACTATTCTACTTTCTGCAATAAGAATATGCTGTAAGCCCAAACGTTCGGGTGCATACACATCAGCATTCTTAATTATTGTGATCAAAACCGAAACGCTCTTTATATACGTTGAAACAATCTCGCAAGTCTATAGGTTACCCGGCAAAACACATAACCCTTTTTAGTCTATTTCACTTTTAATTTCGGTAGACGCTTAAAAATTTACGAGCATAAAAATAGTATTAGAGTGCAGCATCTTCCATCGCTGCTGGCTTTTCATAGATTCGAATCTGTATACAGATTCCTTTTTAAGTAACTTGCTAGTTGCATAAAAAGCCTCGCTCGGAAGTAAATTCAACTCCTTGCTGCGACCGTGAATGGGGTTTGTTCATGCTTAATTCACCGCGATACATCTGCGTAATACATATAAAGGTGTAAGTAAATATTAATATCTGTTCCAAAAGTTATATTATATTTGATGTTCGGGAAGTTTGTGCCATTTAGGTA
>JBLIKA010000010.1:0-50862 GCA_047637355.1 Glaciecola sp.
AGGAAAATCAAATGCAAAATATATTATTAAAAACTTGCTTAACCGCTTTGGCAGTGTCCGTTACCAGTTTAGCTTATGCTGATCATCCACAATCAGAACTAGTTGCAGAGGCACATAACCATTTTCCTTCGTATTCTGTAATTTCGGGCGCGGCGCTAAATATAGCCGCGCATCCCAAAAATTCGGCCCCCGGCACCCATGTTAACGGACATCTCGCTGCACAAGCGGCCGTTTCTATTGGTGCCTACACTACCGTAAATGATATCTATGCTGGCGCTGCTGTTACCATAGGTGTCGGGTCACAGGTTAAACAAATCTCCGCGGTCGCTGCTGTGGGAGTAGCGACTTATGCCACCGCTCAAGACATCAACGCAGGCGCTGCCGTGGTCCTAGGCTCTTACGGTGAGGCCGGCGCTATCTATGCTGGCGCAGCCATCACGCTAGAAGCAAATTCGAAGTATTACTCCGCAGACGCTAAAGGAGAGACCACTTACGGAGCGGGTGCCACAATCGCCGGTCAGGGATACGCAAACTACGAAGCCGGATTTATCCAGAGTACAGATAAGATGAAAGCTGCTATGACGGCTATAACAAATACTATCGAAATGGGTTCACATGATAACACTGATTTTATCTTGTTACCCAATACGGACCTCTCTGCCGATAGCATCGGTGTTACTGATGAGGAAATGACATATCATGGCAGTGCGATAAACCTGCAATCGGATACCACGCTGACAATACACGGCGATGTGACGGTCATTACCAGCGAGGCGATGACCCTCGGCGCTGGGGCAAAAATTAAACTGGTAGATGGTGCGACTGTAGAATGGAGACTGGGCGGCGCGCTCAATCTTGGCGTGGGATCAGAATTTCATGGCGACGCTTATGTGAATGGCGCGGTAAATGGCGCTACCAGCGATGTGTGCGGGAATTTATATGCCATCGGCGCAGTGAGCGTCAAATCGATTAATAGTTCATCATGCACACCTTGTCCGTTATGGGACAGCGAGGAGAGTCGCGACGCGGTAAATTCAGTGTTTACAAATAAACTTATTCAGAATCAGGAAAGTTCGGGTAATTGGATATCCGAAACGTATTATGACGGGGAGGTCCGAAGTGACTGGTATAATGGCAGCTATACAGATTATTTAGCAAGTCCTGACGATTCACATCGGAGTTTATATGCCCAATATGAGGTAAATGGTTATAGTGTAGCGAAGTTTATGTACCAAGATAATTACGGTTCAATAGTAGTAACAGACGTTAATAACGACCACGGACCGCAGCATAGTTTAGATGCACCAGCACAGCGAGTATTGGATCCCGCCACGGGGTCTCAAGCCATCGCCGCATGCCGCGCGGACATGTTGAATTTCGCTCAGGATTAGGCAATAGGTGAGGCGTAATAAAAGGTGTAATGTCGGGTGGGGTAACCTATGCTCTAATGCCAGCATTGCTCCATCGCTGCCAACGTTTTACATACAAACCTAAGTCTAAAGCCATCTCATCTGAGGTGGCTTTTTTCATGCTTAGTTGTTCATAAAGCTGGCTGTATATAATCATAAAATTTTGGTGTTGCATCCTACATTATTATATATTTGATGACAAAAAAATAGCAGCAACCTTTACACCTTGTGACTAGTTTTCATGTGCTATATTTTACTCGCTACGATACACTATTGATTAACGTAACGATTACAGCCTTTCAACCTAACCTCAGCATTATCTTAGGATATTTTTGTTTAGTTGTTTCAATATATTAAGTCCCGTTGTATAGCACTAATATGCAGAATGACCGATTCTCCTAGTCGCTCATATGGTTGGGTGAGGTAGTAGGAAAATAATCGTTTGTCCAGCAGATCTAACAGTGTAAATAGAGAGCATTAACATGATTCGAGTTGTACAAGTCGCCTTGCCTGCCTTGTTATTTAGCGTATCGGCTTTATCATCGGCATCCGATGAACCTGACAATAGTAATGAAGTAAAACACATTGAGAAAATTACGGTTGAGGGATCGGCAACTGCGAATAAAATACCGGTGGGAACCTTTGGTTCGCCAGTTTCAAACTTGGAATATGATCCACGCGTTGATCTGCAGTCGCGTAATATGGCGGAAGCTCAAGCCGATGTAACGATCCGTGGCGGTATTTTCGAAAATACGGGATTTAGAATAGGTAGCGCCACATTATTTGATCCGCAAACAGGGCACTATTTTGCGGAAATTCCTATCGCTCAAGAAATGTTAAGTGACGCGAGCGTATTCACTGGCGTCGACAATGCGCTTCTCGGTATCAACAGCTCAGTAGGCACTGTTTCTCGATACTGGACACGCATACAAACGTCAGGTAGCGTTTCTATTGGGGCAGGTAATAACAACTTAAATCTACAACGAATTCACAGTGGTGTGACTTTAGCACTGGATGACTTTAAAGATTGGACTATCGGTTTTGAAGGTGAGCTCTCTCGCTCTGAAAGTGATGGCACTATAGAAAATGGGGACCACCGTTTTCAACGCGCCTCTGGTCGTATTCAGTTAGTTGGGCCAATATCACAAACCGACTTATTTTTTGGTGTTCAAGAAAAATTCTTTGGTTGGCCAAATATGTACACACCATTTAATGTCAACGAAACTGAAGACCTTAAAGCGAGACTGTTAATCTTTAATCATAAACAAAATTATGCACAAGACAGCACGTTTGAGGTGTCAACTTACTACCGTCGACACAATGACCATTATGTTTTTTCGCGTGAAAATCCTGATATATTCGAAGCTTTTCACGAAACTGATGTTACATCCTTGGCGCTTTCCGGTCGCCATGCACAAACAACTTCCTTTGCACTCAATTATTCAGCACAATTTATAGCAGACGGTATTGAATCAACCACGCTGGAAAATAACTTCACCTCTCGTCATTATTACAAGGTCAGTGTATTACCCGAATATCGAATTGACCTAAGAAGTGATCAACAGTTAACTTATCGCCTCGGCGCTACATTTGACGATACCAACCGAGATAGCTCCGCAACATCACTGATTGGTGATATAACGTTGAATACGATAAATGCTGATGATACCTCTCAAACGGTCTATTTTTCTTATGCCCAAGCGACTCAAGTGCCTGGTTATACGGCTATCGGCGGCAGTAACTCGGGTGGGCTATTCAGAAGTAATTATAATCTTGAGCGAGAAACAACTAAAAATATTGAATTAGGCTTGGCATTGGATCGAGACACCTGGCGTCTTGATTCTGCAATTTTTTATCGACAAGATGACGATTTAACCGACTGGACTTATAGTTTAAGTTCGACCTCTGCGCGTTCCGCGAACGCGGTTGACATAAATACTTTAGGTTTAGAGTTGCTTGCCATAAAGCGTTTAGACAATGCCCAGATTATTACCAGCTATACTTTTCTTAAGAAATCCGAAGATTATGGGACTGCTGATATCGATGCTAGCTTTTATGCATTGAACTACCCAGATCATCGCGTAACATTAGGTGTTATTTGGCGCCCTGGGGACATGGTTGAAGTACGCGTTGATAACGAGTGGCGTAAACAAGAAGAAAATACGCTACGAAACGGTGATGACGATGCTTTATTTACACACCTTACGTTAAAGATATCGCCTTCGCGGTTTAAAGGACTAGACATCATACTGGCAGTTGACAATCTTTGGGATGAATCTTTTGAAGAGATCCCCGGAACACCAGGCCGAGGCGAGCAATATACAATCAGTGCTACTTACCACTGGTAAGACTGTATACAGTCTTTGCGTCGACCCCCGTCTTACTAGTTGGGGGTCGTAACTCTCGCTTACTTTGCTTTAATGTATTTTTACTACTGCCTTTTGCCGCCACTATGCAGTGAAAAATACCTCCTTGATCTTCCTATGTCGTTATTTCTTAAATACAAAAATTATTATTATTTAGCTGCTCGTGCCACTTTTGCTACTGAACTCGCGGTGGCCGTAAGTTGATTGTTTTCATCGTACACGCGGCCTTCCATAAACGCTATTTTGTAGCTTCGCTTGATTGCCCAGCCCTCAACACGAAGTTTACCGGCACGAGTTGGTGCGAGGTAGGACGTCTTTATTTCAAGCGATGAAATATTTACAATGTCTTGGTCGAACATAAAAATAGCATGACTCATTGCCGCATCGAGCATAGCGGTAACAAAACCGCCTTGAACAATGTCTATTGAATGGCAAAATTCCTTACTTATATCGAATTCAAATGTGCACGCTATTTTGTCAACATCGAAATCTACTAATTGCCCACCAAGCATACTGATAAATTTGGGGCTACGGTCATTTACTAATTTGATAGTCGTTTCTTTCTTATTCATACATACCTATATTTTTCTATTTTTCGCGAACTACAAAGATAAAAAGAATAAACGCTCAATCATAGCTATGCAATAGCGTTATTTTAGTTTGCTCACAGAGGGAGCCATCGTTTGGGTTTGTTGAATTTTTAACAAAGCAAACACAATACATTTTATATTAGAACAGGGTCCAATATTCGTATCATACTAAGTGTTTTACTACAGTAATATTGGCTATCTTCATAATCCGATTGAATGTAGTTACGCATAACTATATAAGCAGCAGTTTGCCTTCCTTTATTACGATGTTGTATCGTTAATTAGCCGAAATGGATTTCTTATGTACTAGTAAGGGGAGCTTTAAATTTTCTGAAACGGGATATATTGAAATACAAATTGTTGGCGCTATTACTTATTATTGAAGTGCAGCTCGTTACCTTTTTAACGCTTAAAATCACATTACTAATAATAAAATAATTTGTGTCGGTAGCAATAATTTATGTGTAACTTGATTTTCTGTCTGTAGTTTTTCTTATATTTGAACTTTTTTCGGCAGCTATCTTAGTTCAAATTTAATCTTTCATTCGTAGATTTTAATTGTTGAAAGGTTGAATATCTGTATTTACCTACCTAAGGTAGGTGAGGTGATAGAGTACATAGAAAAACTTATAGCATGCTGATAGCGACCAATTTCGCGATACTAGCAAGTAATAAATAACGTTAAATATCTAGACAAAATATTAATTTAGTCAGTCTGAAACTTATAATTTCTGAAGCTTAATTACGGAATTTATGTAGTTTCCTGCTAGTCACATTGGTGATATAGTCAGTAGTATTAAAAACAAAAAATTACTATTTGTTTTTCTATGTCCCATATTAAATAAGCTTTTAAAGGCTGTTCACAAAAAGTCATATAGGAATTATAGTGCAAGATTCTTTACTGCAATACTTTGCTGAGAGCGAGATCGCTTTCGACCATTTTGTCATTCAAATGCCATCAGGCGTCATTCTTAAAGACGGAAAGCCGATCAAGCTAGAGCCCCAAATTCTAACGTTCCTATTGTTGCTAATTAAGCACAAAGATCAGATTGTCAGTAGAGATAAAATCGTGGCACAAGTTTGGGGGGATAAAAAGGCTAGCGATGATGCTATTCGAGCATTAGTTAAAAAATTAAGAATTGCGCTGGGCGATAACGCAAGAGCACCTAAGTTTCTTAAGACGGTTCCGCTGCAAGGTTATTTGTTCATAATGCCAGTAAAGGTTGAATTTTATCAGGCCGACTGGTGGCGTTCGAAGCGGGTGATTTATAGTATATCGGTAGTTACGATAATTTTGATTACACTTTTCGTGCAAGCGCAATTTGAGACATTTACGAGTGATGAACGAAAGCCAGAACGAGAAGTGATTATTTCTACCATTACGCAAATGAAAGGGTCTGAAGTGAGTCCTTACTTATCTACTAACGATCGGTTATTATTTTCTCATCGAGGAATCAATGATAAGTCCCTACAATTATATGTAAAAGAGCTTAATTCGGCAGTGTCAAAGCGGGTAACTTGGGACTCGGCAGACTATGTCGACGGCATATTTTCTTCTGACGCAAGCCAAGCGATTGTTAAGCGCAAATCGGGAAACCAAGAATCGCTTTTGATATTCAATTTTGACGTCGATTTTAACGTGTTGAGCGCGCAGCCGATTACGTTAGATGAAGCAGTAATATTGCAAAGCATCAGTGCCATTTCGTATTCTCAAGATGATACTAACTTGTATTTGTTTGGTGAAGCGATAACTAACAGTGAGTCAATAACAGCGGTAGAGGGTGAATTGACGCGGCAAGTACAAGCGGCTAACTTTGGGTTAATTCGTTACAACATCGAGTCCGAGCAGCTAGTTGTTTTGGCCATACCGGTGCCCATAGGCTCTCAAGTTATGGATGCTAAAGAATCGGTGGACGGCGAATTTCTCGCTGTATTAATTCGCAGTGAGAAGCATGCTGATATATACGTACAGGAACTAAGCTCTAAAGAAACGAAATTAGTAAAACGGGTTCCCTTGCTTTCCACTAGCCTAGTATGGGCGACGGATGGCGGTTCTATCACATTTTCAACTGAGGCTGGTGAGTTATTAAATCTGAATATCAGCAAGCGACGTTTATATCGATGGAGCGACCTTCCGGTCAAAGCGACTGAAGTAGTGAGCCAATGCGGTGAATATTGTTTTGTGATAAAAGAGCGAGAAGCGGATTTAATCAATATTGTTGAACGCCCGTTTGCGTTTAACAAGCAAAGTTATATTGGCGCAACTCAATTTCCGGTAACTTCTAATGATCGTTTCCCAACGTATTTTAATGACGGTAAAGGAATTTACTTCTTATCCCTTTCAAGTGATGCATTGGCGATTAAGCGTTACATCGATGGTAAAGGAGTCGAAGTTATTTATACGCTACCGAAAACGAGCAATATTAATTCATTTGTATTAAGTCCAGATGAAAACTACTTTGCAGGTGAGCTCGATGGCAGGATATTCTTGTATAGCTTAAACATGGGCACACTTTCATTTCTAACATCGGGAAAACTGACCAACAGTAATCCCGTTTGGATAAGTGACGATGTACTATTTTATCAACAGAACGAAAACAACAGGTCAGTGATATACGCTCATGATGTTGTGTCTAACAAGGTGGAGGTGCAAGCCAAAGGGTTCCAGTTTATTAAACCGCTAAATAACAAAAAATGGCTATTAGTGGATGAAAAATCACAAGCGTATTTGTATGAAAAACGTCCGCTCGAGTCTGGCGAATACGCATCTGAAGTACCTGTTTTTTCAGTGGACATGCTGGATGAAAGTATCAAATTTGCTGAGTTAGAGTCGTTAAATAGCAGTGGTTTTGAGGTTGTAGATAATGCATTATTTTTTATCAGCGTGCAGAATGGGCTTTATCTTTTGAACAGAATGGCGCTCGCAACTGGTGAGATTGAAAGTCTTGATCTAGGTATGCAATCAGTCCTACGCCAATTTGATATTCATCCAGACATGCAAAAAATGTTGTTGGTTGAGTCGTCATTAGCGCAAAATAACTTGCTCAGGGTCGATGGGCTCACTCTTGCAACCCGACAATTTAAACAAGTGGTTACCGAAACTCCCTAGTTTTAGTGTCTAACTGCGTTAGCAGGTGAGTTTGGTCAATAAGCCTGCCTGCAATAATATGGATAACATCACCGTCGCCCCTTTCCAATATGCCTTTTATTTGCAGTATTTTAGCATTCATATATGCCTTCTTTTGTTCTCTCGCAGACGACTGCCATACCACAACATTAATATTCCCAGTGTGATCCTCTAAAGTGATAAAGGTGACTCCTGCAGCAGTACCTGGACTCTGTTTGCCAGTTACAACACCAACCACACTCACTAAAGTTTGATGCGGTACATTGACTAAGGAGTTCGCTAGATGAAACTTGGGTAGCAGCTTTGCCTGACTAAGCAACTCAATAGGATGCAAGTCGATGGAGAGGCCGGTACTCGCATAATCTTCAATCAAATTGTCAAACAACGAAGGCTGCCTGGCGTAGCTGTCATTAGCTGACGTATGTTGTGCGAATAATGGTAATTCCATGACAGAATCCATTAATTCCCACCGCGCTTGATAACGGTTATTGGCTATACTTGAAAACGCATCTGCACTGGCTAGAGCCTGTAAACAGGAAGATGGCAATCCTAACTGGCGTATTTGGTCAATGCTTTGATAACCACCTACCGGCCGGTATTTAACAACCGTCTTTATGGAGTCCGCTTTGAGACCTTTAATTAAGCGTAGCCCCATGCGAATAGACAAGTCAGTACTCTGCCCGCCAAGTTCCCCTGGGTTATCAGGATTTGAGCGTTGTAAGCTATGGTCATAACTTGATTTGTTAACACAACTACCAAGTACTTTTACGTGATGTTGCTTTGCATCTTGAATAAGTTGCGAAGCTGAATAAAACCCCATGGGTAAACTGTTCAGCAAGCCAACATAAAAGGCTTCCGGGTAATAATGCTTTAACCAGGCTGACACATAAGCAAGTACAGCAAATGATGCGGAGTGTGATTCCGGAAAGCCATATTCACCGAAGCCACAAATTTGCTCAAAAAGGCGCATGGCATATTCATGACTGTAACCTCTTTGTGTCATACCGTCGGTAAGCTTCTGCTTGAATTTATAGAGGTCACCATTTTTCTTCCAACTGGTCATTGCTCGTCTTAACCCATCCGCTTCACCACCTGTAAAGCCTGCGGCAACCATTGCTAATTGAATCACTTGCTCTTGAAAAATAGGAACTCCCATCGTGCGCTCAAGTACTTTTTGAACTTCTGGCGAAGGGTATTCCACTTGTTCTTTTCCATCCCGACGCAGCAAATACGGATGCACCATGTCGCCTTGAATGGGACCTGGCCTAACAATCGCTATTTGTACCACTAAATCATAATATTTTGTTGGTTTTAAGCGCGGTAACATACTCATTTGAGCGCGTGATTCAATTTGAAAAACACCAACGGTATCGGCCTTCTGAATTTGTTTAAATACTTGGGGGTCGTCGGGTAAGGCGGTAATAAAGGGAATATTGTAATCATGCTGATAATACTGCTTTATTAAGTTAAAACTTTTGCGAATAGCAGTCAGCATGCCTAAGGCCAATACATCTACTTTTAGCAGTTTTAGCGTTTCTAAATCGTCTTTGTCCCATTGAATCACAGTACGATCTTGCATTGATGCATTTTCAATAGGGACCATTTCATAAAGCGGCCCAGCTGAAATAACAAATCCACCTACATGCTGCGACAAATGCCTTGGAAAGCCGATGAGCTGTTCAACTAAGTGAATAAAATGTTTACCATTTTGAGAGTCAGGATCGATACCCAATTCACTCAGTTGTGATTGCCAGCTTAGGTCACGATCACGACGATTCACATTTTTAATGAAATAATCTAAGTCGGTGGTATTCACGCCAATGACTTTACCCACTTCTCGTAATGCACTCTTAAAGCGATAACATACGACCGTAGCCGCAATTGCGGTGCGCTCGCGACCATACTTTGTATAAATGTATTGAATCACCTCTTCGCGACGTTCGTGTTCAAAGTCGACATCTATATCGGGAGGCTCATTACGTTCTTTGGAAATAAAACGCTCAAATAACACACTAATTTGACGTGGGTCTACGGCGGTAATTTCTAAGCAGTAACATACAATTGAGTTAGCCGCTGAACCTCGCCCTTGATAAAGAATATGTTTCGCTTTAGCAAATTGCACAACATCATAAATGGTCAGGAAAAAATACTCATAAGCTTGCTCATGAATGAGTTTCAGTTCTTTTTCAATAATCGCTCTAATGGGTTGACTCGCGCCATCGGGAAAGCGTTTTTGAATGCCTTGCTCAACTAATATACGTAAATATTCTGATGGCGTATATTTAGCCGGTAGTATTTCTGCTGGGTATTGATAAGCCAATTCAGATAAATCAAAAGTGCAAAGCTTAGCCACTAATACCGAATTATCGAGCCATTCTTTAGGGTATAAATTGGCGAGTTTATTTAAAGGCCGCAAACAGGCTTCCTGATTAGATAGGGCTTCACGACCTAATTCCTTAATTAATTTCCCTTCACGAATGGCATGCTGGCAATGTTGTAAAGCTTGTCGATTAGGGTCATGCATAAGCGCACAGGATGTCGCCACTATCTCCAAATGGAAGTACTCTGCGAGCGTTTCGCAATGACTAATATAGTCGTATTCATTGGCGGTTAACCAACGTTTAATACCTAACCAAACACGTCCAGAGTAATGCTTGATTAGCCAGCGGCCCCAATCATGATCTTTACTTTCATCCCCACAGGGAAGCCAAATACATAAGCAGTGTTTAATTGATTTTAAATCCCACTCGCTGAGTTCGTATTCGCCCTTGTTAGCTCGTCGACGTGCATTGGTGATAATTCGGCAGCACTCACTATATGCGGATTTATTTGGGCATAGGAGCACAATAGTATTACCGTTAAATATAAACTTACTCCCGACAATCATCTTAATCGGTAAGTGATTTTGAGATATTTCGGCATAGGCGCGCACAATCCCGGCCATTGAACATTCATCGGTTATTGCAATCGCCTTGTATTGCAAAAAATAAGCTTGGCGTACCATTTCTTGTGGATGCGATGCCCCATGTAAAAATGAAAAATTTGTTTGGCAGACCAATTCCGCAAAGCCAATGTGCCGGTCAGGTTTATATAAAGTAGCCATGCACAAACCAGTTATCGTCGACGGTTCTAAATACCCACATTTGCTGGCCTTGGTGACTTTCTGCTAAGAAGTAGTCACGCTGAACTTCATTATTGTCCCACCAACCTGAAGCGATACGTTCGGGGCCATTAATAATACTTACTTTTGTATTCAGCGGAATGGGCGCTTGGAGTAAAAAGCCCGGACGATCCAGAAAATGATGCTTGTTGGTGTTATTTGTCTTCTGATTTTTATTGATGGTTTTAGCTGATAACCGGGTGCAACATTCAGGGCGGTAATCATCGTGATATTGCATTAGCTTCACTTGCTGCTCACCTAATTTGGCTTTTAATCGAGATAACAAGGTCATAGCGGCAACATGTGTCGATTTTTCACTAAAAAAATCACTTTCAACATTATCGGCTTGCTCTATTTTTTCGCATTGAATTGTAATGCCATAGACACCTGAGCTTAGGGCGAGGTGTTCAAAACGCAGCGCGATAATGTCTAGCCAATGTATACTTTTATATATAGGGAGTGCGCTATTAATCACTTGAGTTATAGGCTCGTGTTCACGTTGAAATAACGTGATATGAATACTCAGGGCTAATCCATTTCGTACTAATAAATAGGCCTCTAATGCATCGAGGCATTTTTGAATAATGGGAAGTAATCTAGCCGTGAGTTCAACGTCATATAGTAATTCAATATAATGTTCGTATTGTTGTGGTGGCTGATAAAAACGTAACCTTGCAGCCGACTCACCACGCAGTTCTGACATAATTTGCAGACTAAATTTAGAGACTCTACTGGCGAAGGCTGATAAGGGCTGCTCAAACAAATCGGCAATGCTTTTAATGCCGATACGCTGTAGCTTTTCAATATCCTTTTTATCAATATCGGTAAGTAACAAAGAGCATTGCTGTAACTTTTTCTGGATTTGCTTTTTGTCGTCAATAACAAAGTGTTGTTTGTGTCTAGCAATCAACTTGGCCACATTCACGGAATAAGCGCTTGCATAATAAACGTCGTAACTTTGTTTTGTGATGACCTCCAGAATGACCTGCCAGTATTGCGCTAAACTTCCATATAGGCGCAACATATTTTGCGCTCGTAAAAACAAACCTGAAGGCTCATCAATAACGATGTCTGAGGTGACCAAGTAAAGTTGATTTGCAAGCTCTTGTAGTGCTTGTATGGCGATAGATTCTTTGTACTCACTGACAATTAAGCGCCCACATATAATGCTGGCACTAGCGAGGCCCATCCCTTTTTTAATTCCCAGTTTTTGAGCTTGCGCATTTAATTGTAATACTTGGTTTAATTTTGGATGGTAGATAATTTGGGCTGGTGGCTCTTTAGTTTCAGGCTGCTTATCGGCAGCACTTGTCTGTTCGGCATGTGCTTGCTGAATATTGAGCTGTAAATTCGGTAGATATAAATATATCCATAATGAAGAAGTATCAAACTGCATCGTTGTTCTTTTACTTAGCTCTTGGCGTTAAACGCAATGACATTGTGCGTGTGTTTCGGTTTTGAGCGATAACGCATGGGCGACCCCAACTTCGCTTTAAATGGTACTTTGACGCTGAAAGTCGGTATTGGCCAACCCACTTTTTGTTTATTTACACAAATCTCTAAGTGGCTGTTTTTACGTTGGATCGACAATGACAAACTGACCGGTAAATTATTTGCTTGCTGCTTTGCATCAGCGAAGAAAAAGCTTAAGCAGTCCCCTTTTAATGCTGCCAGCTCTAGTTTTTTAGCCTGTATTTGTTGAAGCTTCGCCTGCCAAATAAAAACGGCACTACATGCGCCACTTTTTGCACATTGTTCTGCGCTCCAAAGTGCTTTTTCTTGTGTGTCAGCTTGAATAAATAAGACCTGTCCAAGTTCGATACCTTGAGCCATTAAAAACTCGGCATTAAGTACATGTGGTGGTGCAATAAAAGCATATAAGCGATTATCTTTTTGCCTGCTGACAATAGCTGGAATAACTAAACGCAATTCGCCGCACCCTATTACTGATGTGATATGAATAAGACCAGACTGCGGAAAGCCACCATTTAGCGCTTCATCAAGTTGCTTGTAACCTGTTGCAACACGTTCCTTATGCTGGTCGAGATTCGCGGCAGTCCACACGAGTTGTTTTTTTTGTAAATCATGCAGAAGATATTTCATTGTTAACCTAATCATAATTAGTTTATCTGTATATACATACAGTATAAATATTTGTGTTTGATGATCAACAAAATGTTTTACTAAACACACGAAAACCCTATCTAAAAAAATTAACAACATGATTTATTTAACTATTTAGATCCCTTGAATTAAGTTCTAAAATAAGTTTAAAGGTACTTTATTCCTATTCAAGGTCTGGTAATTTTCATTACAATTTGGCGATAAACCGCATTAATTCGTAATTTGTATATCTCCCAGACTACGCTCGATTTTAACTGTTTGATTTTGTTATAAATATTGTTGGCTTCATACTTGCTTTACTTAAGTAGATCGCACAACTTATAATAATATCTTCAGGAGAATCAAATGGACGAAAAAACGAAAGCAACATTAACTAATCTGGATACCTGGAAGCGCGGTTTATTTATGCTTGTTTTTGCAATAATTTCGGGAGTTGCAAAATTGATCGTAACTTTGGTAGCCGTGTTCCAATTTATCACTCTTCTGTTTAAGGGGCAGACAAATGAAGCTGTGATACCTTTTGGTCAAAATTTGAGTACCTATCTGTATCAAATTACCTTGTTTTTAACTTTCAAAACCGACGAAATGCCATTTCCTTTTCTCGTTTTTCCAGATGGAGCACCGGAATCAAGTTTAAGTGAGGGCAAAAAAGAGGATATAGTGACGACTGATTCCACGACAAAAAATGATGAAGAGATTGTTGACGCACCAGATGAGGATATCAAGGATGATTCCGTTAAAGGGTAAAGACCAATCGGATCAGGTTAAATTGCACTTGCAAATTATTGTTAATTTTAAGGAATAAAAAATGTTTGATCTATTATTAGTTATTCTAACGTTTAGTTCGCCAATTTTGATTGGTATATTTATCTCTAAATACTTTAGGTATAAGTCAGAGCTAAACAACCAACTTCAGCAACTTCGTAAAGAAATTGACGGTAAGAATATCGATGAATTACAGAATGAAGTAGAGTTATTGAAGGAACGAACGGAAGTATTAGAACGTATTGTGACGGATTCAAAATTCGATTTAGATCAAAAAATATCTAAAATCGCGTAAGAATAGACATAAAAAGGTCAGAGTTATAATCAACTCTGACCTTTTTAAAGATTGCTTACAAAAGTAACTTTCTCCCTACTTACATGAATTAGAAAGGGAGTGGCATTGGGTTACCATTTAGCATAGCTTGACCGTCTTGCATACTGAAGGTCATTTCATATTCGTCATCAGCATTAACGGTAATCATACCTTGCTGAGTAAACATACCGATCATGCCTTCGACTTGTTCGACAGCAATAGCGCTAATTTCTTCATCAGTCATACCTGCAGCATTAGGGTCAGCTTGAATTTGGCTAGAAATGACTTGTTCACCGATCCATAGTGCCATTGCTTTATTCAGTTTTAGATTTGAATCTACAACCGCTTTTGATATCCAAAATCCCGGATCCTCGAGTGGTTCTGGTAAGCTATCAATACCTGCTACTTTTGCCATCACTTTACCTGAGAAATTACCATCAGCAACATTACCCGACATTTCGGTAATGTTGAATTCAGGTGCGGCTTGTAATTGAGGTAGCAACTTAGTTTCAATTATATCTACCATTGCCTGTTCCATCTGTGCAGGCTTAGTTGATGCTTCTTGATATGCTTTAAAGAAAGCTTTTTCCAAATTATTTATTTCAGTTTTAACAACTAAATTACGCCCAGAAAATTCGGGGGCTTCGATAGATTCAATAGCATAGTCGGCGTCTATATCCATCAAATTACCGTCTTCACTTTTCTCTGTTGTTACATCAATAATCAGTTTTTCAAGTTTTGCATTTGTATCTAGCATTGGCACATCAAAATTAATTGAAGCAATCGCGAATTGAGTAACTGAATTGTAGAAATCACCTTGCATTGCTGAGGTCCAATCGCCGTCAAATGATGATCCTAGAGTCATTGATTTCATTTCAAAAGTGACGCCCTCAGCGCTTACGCTAACTAAATCGGTAACACCAGAATAAGCGGTATTGCCAGAAGATGTGGCGCCTTTGCCATTCCAGCCACTGAAAGTAATGGCTTCGTCGCCGCCGTCTTGAGGGATAACAGTGAATTTAGGCATTATATCTTCAAAGCTAACGCCACCAAATAAACCAACGTTACCAGTTACGCTATAAAATTTGTCATCTTCAGCATAAGCCAGGAATTCGCGAAATACAGAGTCATTAACTTCAGCTTTCCATGCAGACAAACCTAAGCTTAAACCGTTAAGTGTTAGAAAGGGACCATGTTGCGCAGAAACATTAATAGTTGCTGACAAGTCTTCAAAACCTCCCAATTCTGCAGAGTCTAATCCTAGGTCAGCAAACATAACCGGATCAATACCGACACTGACAACGGCAGAACTAGAGAACCAGCTTGTTTCGCGACTATCGATCGTGGCTATATAGCCAGGTGCTGTATTTAAACTAGCAACGAAGTTGTCTAGCCCTTCATTAATAGCGTTACCAGTGAACTTTGGGCTAACGAGGCCAACTAGGACAATAGCAGCGACTGGAATGATGATTTTTTTCATATTACATCCTTTTTAGGAGTGCTGAATAAGACATAAAGCGATAAGCGTGGTTGAATAAAATTCAACCTAACATCGTTCGACACGTTAAATACCGCTTATCGTCTTGATTAGGTTTATGCATAGTCTACCTGACAAAAAAAGGCTTTACGACTATATATCATTTGATCAAGACTACCCTATTATCAACGTAGGTATCATTTTAGTTACCTTTTGTCACTGCGCTTTTTTGTTCAATAAAACGCTTAATGTTCTTTTCAAGTACAAACAAAGGAACTGAACCATGCGCTAATACGGCATCGTGAAAATCGCGAATATCAAACTTATCACCTAATTTTTCTTCTGCCTCTGCGCGCAGCTGTTTAATTTTGATCTCGCCAATTTTGTATGACAATGCTTGTGCAGGCCAAGAAATGTATCGGTCAATTTCAGTACGCACGTTATGCTCAGATAATGCGGTATTTTCTAACATATAGTTCAGGGCTTTATCGCGACTCCAGCCAAACATATGCATGCCGGTGTCGACCACTAAGCGGCAAGCGCGCCACATTTCATAGCTTAAACGACCAAAATTGTCATATGGATCGTCATACATACCCACCTCTAACCCAAGGTATTCTGAGTACAAACCCCAGCCTTCGCCGAACGCCGAAATATAGGTTGAACGCCTAACTTCGGGCAATTCAGTCATTTCTGCAGCCAGTGATATTTGTAGGTGATGGCCAGGAACCGCCTCATGCAAGGTCAATGCAGGCAACGCATATAATGGACGTTTATCGAGGGCATAGGTGTTTACCCAATAATAGCCTGGCTGGTCGTCACTGCTCGGTGATACATACCTTCCGGTGGTATATTTAGGCGCTATGCTCTCTGGCACAGGCGCAACTCCATAGGGTGTCCGTGGTAATTTTTTGAATAATTTAGGTAGCTGAGCATCCATTTTTTTAGCAATGTATGACGCCGTAATGATCAAATCCTCTGGGGTTTGTGCATAAAAACGTGGGTCGGTGCGCAAAAAATCGATGAATTGATTAATATTACCGTCAAACTCTAATTCATTAACAATGATCTGCATTTCTGCCCGAATACGCGCCACCTCCGACAAGCCTAGCTTGTGGATTTCCTGGGCAGTCATATCTGTGGTGGTGTAATACTTAATACGGTTTTGATAGAAAGCCTCACCGTCGGGCCAGGTTTTCACCGAAATATCGCGCTTCGCCATTGGAATATAATCGTTAGTTAAAAAATCATAAAATTGCTGATAACTCTCAGTGACCTTCGCAATTGTGGTTTCGGCTGCGAGTAAGGTTTCCTCCGTTTTGAGCTCGTCAGGCATGCCTGCAAAGGCTTCATAAAAAGGACTTTCGTCAGGGGTTTCGGCAATGAAGGCGAGTACCGATTCTTCATAACCTTGCAACACGGCTTTAGGCTGAACTTGACCCACTTGCATACCTTCTTGCATATAAGCAATTTGCTGCGAAAAGTGTCCTGGCATTTCGCTCAATAACATCATATAACTAGCGAGTTCCTCTGCATTTTTAATACGAGTATTGCTAGCTTGACGACCTAATCCACTATGAAAACCATATTCAGATGTAATAGGCACCCGATATTCTTTAAATTTATGCATATCGACATAGTTTTGAATACGGTATTTTTGCATCAGCAATGTGATGT
This sequence comes from Glaciecola sp., assembly GCA_047637355.1. Lineage (GTDB taxonomy): Bacteria > Pseudomonadota > Gammaproteobacteria > Enterobacterales > Alteromonadaceae > Glaciecola. Next base: position 17,009 of record JBLIKA010000010.1, read on the forward strand.
TTTCAGAGTCAGATAAGTGCGTTGAATCGACTGTTTCTAGAGCGGTTAAGAAGCGTTGGAACTTCATTGCTTCAGCGTCCAGAGCCGCTAAGCTAATATCACCTAATGCACGCTTTGGTTTCTGTCCTCTGGACTTAGCCATACCAGGCGAAATTGATAATTCATATTGCCAAATCTCATCGAGTAGTGGTTGTAGTTGAGTCGAAGCCTGCTTTTGCAAAACCTCAGCCGCTGTCGATACTTGCTCCGGTGCCTGTTGTGTTGTTGAGCTACAAGATCCTACAGACAGCGCCACGGAAACGGTCATTGCAATTGAGTAAACTAGCTTTTTCATAGAACGCTCTTATTTTATTAGTTATTTTGAAGCGCAAAACGCTTCCTTGAATTTCGTTATTAACATTAGCTCACATGCGTAAAACATGCTATCTAACACCAGATTTTGAATAGTCGTTAAGGCTGCGTCGCTTTTACGCTATCCAATTCAATGACAATGCTTTCGCCGATAGATAACGTAATGAAACTGTCATTGTCGATTTCTTTCGCCTTTTTTTCTTGTGCTAATACGTTAACTGGCTCGCCAGGTTCTTCGGCAGTCATAGGAAAGGTTCCCCAGTGCATGCCAATCGATTTCGTTGCATTAACTTCTGTATGAATCGTCACTGCTTCACTCGGGTTTATATGATACTTTTGCATGAACCACATTGGTGCGTAGCCTCCAATCGGAATAAGGGCCAAGTCGACTTTACCCAACGCGCTACCAATTTGTTTAAATTGAATGTCGTTGTAGCCAGTGTCCCCTGAAAACCAAACCGTAAAGTTACCAAAATTAATTGACCAACTCGCCCATAAGGTTTGTAATCGATCGGATAGCCCACGTGCCGACCAATGCTGGCTCGGAAGCGCTTGAACTTCAGCAGATGAAAATGAATTTTTAGCCGTCGCTTTGTTCCACCAATCCATTTCTGTCACGTTGTTAGGATTAACGCCTTCATTGATTAAATGGGTTTTTACGCCCAAAGGAACATAAAATTGAATGGGTGATATTTGTAATACAGAACGTGCAGCGAGTTGCTCAATAGTGTCATTATCGAGGTGATCATAATGATTGTGACTAATCACTACAATATCGATGTTTGGAAGGTCCGCATAATTCATCGAGTGTTCCACGTATCGTTTAGGCCCTGCGAATGATAAGGGGGATGCGCGATTACTGAATATAGGGTCGGTCAATAAGGTGAGGCGATTATGTTGTACCAAAAACATAGAATGACCTAACCAGGTAACCAAAGGCAAATTAGCTTCAGAGGGAGTGCTATTTTTTACTTTTAGCCTTTCTATATCTACTGCTTGAATAGGAACTTGATTGGCTAAAGACTCATGGTCAGCCCATTCTTCATCTCCTAAGAGTCGCATTTCCAAGAAGTCGAAAATATTTTTGTCATTGTCTTCAACGTATAAATTTTTAAAGCCGTCTTTCGTGTGATGTGCTTTTTTGGATCTGTTTTTGCCCTCAGCTCCATTTTTTATAAGTACCTTATTTTTACCCGTATTATGTGTACTAGCATTCTGGCAACCTGATAACACAAGCAGAATAATCAATAATGTTGAGTAAGTAATGGCACGAAGTGCGGCTTGTTTCATATTTCTATACTCGACATAAGTTCACGCATGGCAATAATGACGTCGTCTTCGCCGCCTTGAAGGATGCTCGAAATAGCAAAACCTTGAGTAAAGCAGGTAAGCTGCAACGCAACTGATTCTATATTGATTGTCGACTCAATTTGTTGATGTTTTTGTGCTCTCTCCAAGCAAGCTATAAAGCACAACTGCAATGCATCATAATAATGTCGAGCAATAGATTGCACTGTTTCATCATTCCTACCAAGCTCACTAATGCAATTCACTAACAAACAACCTTGCTTCGATATTAGCCGATGATAGGCACTGAAATAATCGTAAATAGCTTTTGTTCCAGAGTCTGTGCGAGCAATCAAGCTTGCCTGACACGCCGACAACTGATGCGCAATGTAATGCTGCAATACGGCATGTAAAAAGCCCTGTTTGCTTTTGAATTCAATATAAAAGGCCCGCCGATTAAATTGTGTTCGCGCAATAATTTCTTCCATTGAGGCATTCGCATATCCTTGTTGTGTAAAGATATCAGCAGCATAGGTCAGAATTTCGGGCAAATCATATTGAGCCTTTTTCGGCATGTTGGGCCTCTTTTCCGCACATTAAATGTTGTTTCATTTGAAGTTAAGCTACTTTACATCCGTAAATAGGTAACTTAACAAAAGAAGAATAAACATTCTTTAATTTTACTATAGCGATATATAGCAGTTTTTTTGATAAAAACCAAATTTGGCCGAGATTTTCCCCCTAGTATTCTTCTTATGGCCCGGCCATTAATAAGCCTCTAAAAGCTAATATTAATTTAAGTGATTCAAAAATACTTGGTAAAATAGATGCAAAAGAGGTGGCAGAGTTTTATATAGCAAGTTGTTAAAACTTTTTATGCTGGATTTTAATGAATATTTTCAGGTAACCCGAAGCCACATGTTATGAGACGTTAATACATGCTAACCTTAACTTCAAAGAGACTATCAACAGCTTAAATATGCAAACCGTTTACTTCGACCTCCTTCATTTATATTATTTGCCGCAGTTTTTGCCGGTAGCTCAGGTCCTTTTGGATAAAGGCGCTAAGGTGTTATTTGTTGTCTATGCTAAAAGTGATGTAGTTGATATAACTAAAAAGGCGCTTAACGACGAAAATTTTGACTATATTATGGTAGATGGTGAAAAAAGTGCAATCGAGCATTATTTAAGCAACAAGCCAGACTGGGTCATTTTTGGTAATGCTCCCTCCAGCAATTACATAGCTCTAAAAGGACTGCTCATCAAAATGGCATTTATGCAACACGGCATAGGGCCTAAAGCTTGCTATTATTCTTCAAGTGAATTTCCGTTTGATGCGAGATTTGTTGAGGGAGATACTCGTAAACAACGTTTGCAAGAAATGTTTCCTAAAGGAACTTTTGTTGATGTTGGTTATGCTAAGTTAGACTCATTGTTTAATGGTAAAGACGAACCGATATCTTTAAGATCTTTAGGGCTGGATCCGAACAAAAAGACATTGCTCTATGCCCCCACTTTTTATCCTTCCAGTATTGAATGCTTTGGCGGAGATTGGCCCCAATCATTGGCTAATTATAATCTAATAATAAAACCGCATTTTTTTAGCTTAACTAAATCTAAATATTCGAAACAAAGGGCTTTATTAGACGAATGGTCAGAATATGATAACGTTTATCTTAGCCCAGTAAACTGCTATTCATTGTTACCTTTTATGCAAGTTTCTGATGTCCTTTTATCTGAGGCTTCATCAACCATATTTGAATTTTCGGCATTAGATAAACCCACAGTTTGGTGCGATTTTTATCACGTTAGATGGAGCTACAAAGGGCTGTTTAAATTCAGATTCGCCCAACGTATGGACAAAGATCTTAGTTTATTTGAGGGGCTGTGTGAGCGAGCAAAAAGACCAAATGAGGTGTTATCAAAAATTCAGTATTGTTTGACGAATAAAGAAGAGAAATCGGCACTGAGAAAAGAAATTACATTCTCAATGACGGGCAAAACAGATGGAAAATGCAGCGAGCGTATTGTTCAATTTTTGCTGGCAAATTAAACTCAAGAGCAGTCAACTGAAACCATTTTTGCACAAGCTACTTTATTCGTAAAAATAGCTATCAATTTATCGACGTTATCAAATATCTTTAATAACTTCGATAATTTCAGTAGTTGAAATAGAAGGTGTTCTAGGTAGATATTTGACTTCACAAATATCTTTAAATTCTTCGAATTTACCGGCCCAATCATCACCCATTACTAAAATATCGGCTTGATGCTCAATAATATATTCACGCTTTAAATCCAACGATTCTTCTACAAATACTTGATCTATATACTTAATAGCATGAAGAATGTTCATTCTACTTCGTAGAGGATAAACCGGGTTACGACCTTTTTTACTGAAATTAAGTTGATCAGATGAAATACCAACAACTAAACGATCTCCCATTTCTCTAGATCGACGCAATATATTGACATGACCGGAGTGAAACACATCAAATGTGCCAAAAGTAATTACGGTTTTCAGAGCTGTTTCCTCTTCAAAATTGAGCGTGAATTCGACTCAGATTGAGTAAATTCACTTTTTTAGCTGAACCTAGTTTGTAAAATAATGATTTTTAATTGCTGACCAATGTTCACCAAATTGATGGGTTGGTTTGCGTTCAAACTTAGTACGAACAAATTGGTTAATTTTACCATCAACAAAACAAATCAACATATTAGCAAGGATGGCTTCATCCACAGCCAACGACTTGCCCTCACGTAGTTTACGCTCACGCAATATCTGCTTTAGCTGCGATTCTAAACGTTCAAACAATTTTGCGATACGGTCGCGTAAGCGTTCTTGCTCGCCCAATAAGGCATCACCGTTAAGCAGTCGCGTAATACCTGGGTTTTTCTCAGCAAAACCAAGAATGAGATGCAATACTAACTGACAACGAGTTGCGGCTTCTTTCTCTTCATCCATAATCTTATTGATGCGAGAGAAGAGAGTTTCTTCAATGAACTCGATCAAACCTTCAAACATCCGAGCTTTGCTTGGAAAGTGGCGATACAAAGCGGCTTCTGAAACACCAACTTGCTCAGCTAACTTAGCCGTTGTAATTCTCTGACCATGATTACTTTCTAACATTCCTGCGAGGGCTTGCAGGATCTGTGCGCGCCGGTTAGGTCTTTTTGTTGCGGGCATGAGGGTACCTATTTGCTTTTCTTATTATTTTGAATGGTTGAGTATTCACTACTCAACAACTTCAGCAACTCAATAGCTAGCGCATATTTACTAGCAGCCGGTAGGCTGATTTTATTATTCTTAGTAATGACCGTTAAGGCATTTCGATCAGAATTAAATCCTAGTCCAGATAATGACACATCATTAGCCGCTATCATATTTAATTTTTTACGCTCAAGCTTCCCTTTTGCATAGGTTTCAACATCATTTGTTTCTGCTGCAAAGCCAAGTGTGAAAGGCGGACTTACTTGGGCAGCAACCGCTTGAAGAATATCAGGGTTTTGCTCAAATGAAAGCGTTAACATAGCGTCTTTTTTCTTCACTTTGTGCGTTGGGATGTCGGCAAGTCTGAAATCGGCAACTGCGGCACAAGCAATAAAAATGTCTTGTTGTTGGATCTCATGCATTACGGCATCGTGCATTTCTTGTGCGCTGGTAACATCAATCAGCTTAACATTTGCAGGTGGTGAGATACTTACCGGACCCGAAACAAGCGTAACCTCAGCGCCCATTGCGCGCGCCGCCTGAGCTATTGCGTAGCCCATTTTCCCTGAACTGTGATTTGATATATAACGCACAGGATCAAGTGCTTCACGTGTTGGTCCAGCCGTGATCATTATTTTTATACCTGCAAATAGAGCCGGCTCTGGATTTGCTTGCTGCGCAAAATAATTAGCAATAAAGGTAACAATTTCCTCTGGCTCAACCATGCGACCATAACCTATATCACCACAAGCTTGCTCGCCGCTCGCGGGGCCAATTTGCATGACGCCTCTGCTTTGCAGTTTCTGCAGATTCTCAGTAGTGGCATGAGCAGCCCACATTTGTTGATTCATCGCGGGTACAATTGCTATTGGTGCCACTGTGGCTAGCGCTAGTGTGGTGAGCAAATCATCTGCAAGGCCGTGTGTGAGTTTCGCCATAATATTAGCGGTTGCCGGAGCGACAACTAAAATATCAGCCCAACGAGCAAGCTCAATATGGCCCATCGCAGCTTCAGCATCTTCATCCAGTAAGCTGTTACTTACTTTGTTCCCAGATACGGCTTGTAGAGCTAATGGACTAACAAACTCCTTCGCAGAATCAGTCATAACGACTCTTACATTTGCGCCTTGAGCAATAAATTTACGAACAAGGTCGGGAGTTTTGTAGGCGGCTATACCACCACTAATACCAAGTAAAACGTTCTTTTGTTCAAGTTGCATATTTTGCTATAGCGAGTACAACTATGCGTTGCATTCGTTCATCAAAGGAATAGGTGAATAGCATTGTGACAAAGTTAACCAAGGAATGGAAATATGAAAATCACTAATTGGCCACAATATGAGCGTCCAAGAGAAAAATTACTGCAATTCGGCGCTGAAACATTGTCCGACGCCGAACTACTTGCCATCGTCCTGCATACCGGAGTGAAAGGTAGAAATGCTGTTGAACTTGCGCGCGAGACCCTTAATTCTTATGGTTCTGTACGCGGTTTAATGAAGGCAAGTAAAACACAACTTACAGCTACATTAGGTTTCGGAATAGCAAAATATGCAACCCTAACTGCTTGCTTTGAATTAACCAAACGCTCGCTCGCTGAAAATTTACGTAAACCACACAGTTTCACCCAAGCGGATGCAGCTTCAAACTATTTATTAGCTGAATTGCGAGATAAACCTCATGAAGTCTTTTCAATGTTACTACTTGATAGTCAACATCAGCTTATTGCCTTCAGGCACATGTTTAGGGGAACTATCAACAGCGCTTCGGTTTATCCTCGAGAACTGGTTAAGCAGGCATTAGAGGACAATGCAGCTGCAGTTATTTTAGCTCACAACCATCCCAGTGGTGTTGCAGAACCCAGTCAGGCAGATATACAAATAACCCAGAGAATCAAGCATGCCATGGAATTAATCGACGTTAGAGTCTTAGATCACTTTGTTATCGGTGATGGAACTGCGGTATCATTTGCCCAACGAGGTCTGTTATAGCTTTATACCACACATGAAAAAATGGAAAATTTGTTTAATTAATTTGGCGAGGTCTACGGATAGACTAGCCGCCTGCGCAAGCCAGCTTGATTCGTATGGCTTGCCTTTTGACCGTATCGTGGCGGTAAATGGCGACACGCTAGATGTGTCGACAATCATTGGGTTGTATAATTTTGGTGACTCTTCGTATCACAAGCATATGACACGCGGCGAGCTGGGCTGTTATTTAAGTCATGCGCGCGCGTGGCAGGCAATTGTCGATGAACAGTTGGACTATGCGGTTATTTTGGAAGATGACATACTATTACAAGACGATATTCAGCAAGGTTTAGAGGCGATTACATATATAAAACAGCCTTGGGATGTCATTAAGCTAGCGGAAGCCCCCGTTAAACGTAAAGCTGTACATCAAATTCCCGCCGGTGATTTTTCATTGATTACCTATAATAAGGTACCGAGCAGAACTTGCGCACAAGTTGTGAGTTTAAGTGGCGCTAGAAAGCTGTTGGCAACGAGCATTAATATTAATCGACCTATTGATATTGAATTACAATATTGGTGGGAATCCGAATTGAGCGTTTTTGGACTCAAGCCTTACGTAGTAAAAGCAAACCATGATGAAATTAGTGAAATTGATCGTAATCTTAACCGAAAAAAAGCAAAACAAAGTTTTCTAAAAAAGATAGTAAGCGGATTTTATTTTCTTTTTAAGAATAAAAAAGAGCTTAAAAAGCGTCTACACAAATTAAACAATTAGTGGATGTTGCTAATTAAGAAAAACATTAGCATCGTGTTAAAAAATGCCTACTATCTAGCCTCGATTGTTTGCTATAATATTTGAATCGATGATGTCGGATTACGACGTTTTTGATGAGTTATAGAAGCGCTTAATTAATTAGACTTTAGTGATTTTTGCGACCCTGAGAGCAAAAATAGACCGCTAATACGTTAAAATGCAAAAAAAACGCCTAAAAACGAAGTTTTTGTTGAATTAAAGTGGCGTTTACTGTATAAAATGCGCCCTCATTATTAAAGACGTTTAACAGCAATTTTTGTTTGCTTGGGTTAGACGGCAAACAGTTTTTCTGGAGACAATAAGATGTCAAAAGTTTGTATAGTTACAGGTAAGCGTCCTGCAGTTGGTAACAACCGCTCACACGCTAGAAACGCGACTCGTCGTCGCTTTTTACCAAATCTTCAAACTCACCGTTTTTGGGTTGAGAGCGAGAACCGTTTCGTGAAATTACGCCTAACTACTAAAGGTATGCGTATTATTGATAAGAAGGGCATTGATATAGTGTTAGCTGATATCCGTGCTCGTGGCGAGAAAGTTTAAGGAATTATCATGAGAGATAAAATTAAATTAGTTTCTTCTGCTGGTACTGGTTTTTACTACACCACAGACAAAAATAAACGTAACATGCCTGGCAAAATGGAGATCAAAAAGTTTGATCCTAAAATTCGCCAACACGTTATGTTCAAGGAAGCAAAAATCAAGTAATTGGCTTGTATTTTGTCTCTAATAAAACCCAGCTTTTGCTGGGTTTTTTGTTTCTAGATATATCTGTTTTGCAGCGTTCTCAGAAGTAATTCTCGTTTACAGTGTTATCTGATAAACTATTAAGACCAACTCTAGTAGCGTTTGCGAACTCACATAACTCAATGAAAAAATATCGGTTTATATTACTTGTACAGCAAAATTACAGCTTTGAGATACTGCGGCCAATGTATTCGGTAATGCAGGAGCGCGGCGATCAGGTGCTATGGCTGAAACTAGGTAACGAGGTTAATACTGCTTTATTCAATAGCAATGAAAGTGTAACTCAATCGATCGAACAGGCTATCGCTTTTAATCCGGATGCAATTTTTGTCACAGGTAACACGGTCCCTGATTTTATTCCGGGCTTGAAAGTGCAATTATTTCATGGTTTTGAGTGGAAAAAAAAAGGGCACTTTCGAATAAGAGGTTCCTTTGATTTATATTGTACGCAAGGGCCCCTGTTCACCAGAAAGTTTGAAGATTTTGCCGAGCACCACGGTTATTTTGATGTCATTGAAACAGGCTGGCCGAAAATGGATAATGCTTTTCCGTTGCAAGCAAAGCAAATAAAAAATGATAAAAACCAAATATTATATCTACCCACTTTTTCTCCTAAGCTCACCAGTACAAATGATTTGCTGCCCGAAATCGAAGCTTTAGCACATAGTAATGAATATCGTTGGATTATTAAATTTCACCCAAAAATGGCAAAAAAGGTGGTTACTCAGTACGAGCTAATGGCCGAACAATTCGACAATGTGACTGTTTACAAAAAAGCCGACCTGCTGAGTCTCATTCGAGATTGTGATTTGGTCTTATCTGATACCTCTTCCGCTATAGCTGAGTCACTGTTGCATCGAAAGCCGGTGATAACTTATCGAAACTCCATGCCCGACGAATATATTGTCAACTTTACTAATGCGACCGAATTACATTCCAAAATAAAGAACATATTTGAGAATGCTGAGCAGCAAGGAAGTAATTTTGATCATTTTGCTGCCGAGTATCATCCATTGTCAGACGGTAAAGCATCCAATCGAGTCATTGATGCTGCTATCCAACGCATTGAACATGGACTTTGCGCAAAAAAGAAAAAGCCAGCTAACTTTATAAGAAACATCAAATTACGCCGACAAGAAAACTTCTGGCCTTGGACAAGACGCTCATAAATATAGGCTTTGTTGGCTGACAATTAATGGAAAACCGAATTTATGCTAAGTACAATAAGCAATTCGAATAATATGTTGCTCATCTCCGTGGTCAATTAAAAAGAATACAACTAGGAATCGTAATGGCTCGACTATCTCAAAAAGCATGGAATAACGTTATTATTTTTGCCATGCTAGCAATGATCTTTATGTTAAATATTAACCACTTTCAGTCGGACGACTCGGATTTACCTGTGCCACTCATAGAAGAGGGAGGTATTCTGCTTAGTCTGCAAATTGATCAAAATGTTATTGAACGTGCTGGTCGAACGTGGCGCTTTTCCTCTTTAAGTCCTCAAGCTAAGAACAGAGCGGCCGAAGGACAAGCTGGGAAATTAGCAGCGTTAGTAGATAATTGGCAAAGAGCCTTAGTGAAATCGCAAAATGAAGTTACCGCTGACTCATTCCAATCTCCTGACGTCGTCGTTGTTTTATGGTTAGCGGGTGAACGAAATGGCCTAGTTTTGCCTATAAAGACCATTCAACAGCAAACCTATTTAATACTCAACAATGAAGTCATGTTATTAGATTTTCCAACAGTTGAACAACTTACTCAGTGGTAACATAATCAATGCCCGAATTACCTGAAGTCGAAGTTACCAAGCTTGGTATAGCCCCATTTTTAGAGGGTAATGTCATTAGTAAAATTGCCGTTTATCAACCACAATTACGATGGATGGTGCCTAATGAGGTCCAGTTAGCCTGTCAACAGTCAATTAATTCTGTAACTCGCCGAGCCAAGTATTTGTTTATCAATACTGATGTGGGCGCGCTGGTTATGCATTTGGGGATGTCTGGAAAAATGCGCGTGGTTGATATAGCGCTTCCTCGAAAAAAGCATGACCATATAGAAATTGAGTTAGCCACGGGTAAGAAGTTAGTGTTCAACGATGCTCGCCGCTTTGGATCTTGCTTGTGGCAGTCACCAACTGAACCGCCATTGAAAATATTGAGATCGTTGGGCCCTGAGCCGTTAACCGATGAATTTGACGCTAATGTACTGTTTAGCAAATCGCGAGGCAAGCTCGCACCGGTTAAGAGTTTTATCATGGACAATTCGATTGTTGTTGGCGTGGGCAATATCTATGCGAATGAATCGCTATTCAAGTCTGGTATTGACCCAAGACGCTCAGCAGGTAAAGTCAGTTTAAAACGCTATAAATTGCTCACCTATAATATTAAAGAGGTGTTGGTTAGCGCGATTAATCGAGGTGGAACAACGCTCAAAGATTTTGCGCAGGCAGACGGTAATCCGGGGTATTTCGCCCAGCATTTACTCGTTTATGGCCGCGCTGGTAATGAGTGTGAAGTTTGCCAAACACCCATTCGCTCAGTGGTTATTGGACAACGAAATACGTTTTATTGTATTCAATGTCAAAAATAGCTAAGGGAGATTAAAGTTAACGAGCTCTAGGTGAAAAAATCAGAACACTAGAGCTTCGCGAATGTTTAATAATTATCCGTTTTTATGCAAACGTTGTTCTAATGCAACCAAAACCTCTGGCGCACAAAATCCACTAACATCACCATTATGCAACGCAACTTCTTTCACTAAAGTGGACGAAATAAAGGAGTTCTCTTCAGACGGTGTTAAAAATACACTTTCAAGTTCACGATTAAGCCGACGATTCATATTAGCTAGTTGAAATTCATATTCAAAATCAGACACCGCTCGTAAACCACGAATAAGAATATTAGCCTTTTCAGTGCGGGCTAAGTCGGCTAGCAAGCCAGTAAAACCTTTCACTTCGACATTGGGTAAGTGGCGAGTCACTTGCTTTACCATATTAACCCTTTCTTCTAAGCTGAATAAGGGCTGCTTATTCGGGTTGGACGCTATCGCTACCATAACGTGCGAAAACATTTTCGACGCTCTAGCGATAAGGTCGGCATGACCGTTAGTGATGGGATCAAATGTACCAGGATAAATCGCTTTTATGTGGGTCATCACTTGTATGCCTGTGGTGTTTGCTCAAGATGGTGACAGACAGTAACTGAAAGCAGACAATAATTGCAATTAATTATCGATAAAAAGTGTTTAACTTCAGGTCAATGCGCTACCATAAGTATTGAGTTTCTATTAACATTGTTTGGATTTATTTCGTGGTTTATCGTGCCCTCGCTATTCTTTTTTTATGTTTTGCTGTTAATGCGTCAGTGCTCGGTTCGCCATGGGTTGGCACTGTTGACAAACAATTGCATTATGACTTGCAAACACTACAAGAATGGGGATATTTAGATGCCACTGTGATTACTTATCCGGTTCCTTGGAAGGGTGTTGCTAGTCAAATACTTGCGCTTGAAAAGGACAGCATGCCACAAATGCCAAGACAAGCGGCACATCGACTAAGCCACTACTTGAATTTGCAAAAACAAGAAAAACGCAGAACCTTCCTTGAATTGCAAGGCTCAAGTGATGACCCAAGGCTCACCTCATTTGATGGTATAAGTGACGTTAAGGCTTCGGTTAAAATTACTAACGAATTCTATTGGAAACGCTTAAGTGGACAGTTAAGTATTAACTATCAATCGGGTGGCGAAAAGAATTTCGATAATAGCTTTTTGGCCTATCAATTCGGCGATTGGAACATTCGTGCAGGCTCAATTGATCAATGGTGGGGACCGGGTCAATCCAGTAGTTTGATATTGTCGAACAACACAAGACCCATTCCAACAGTGGCGTTATCGCGCTCAACAGCAGTTGTTTCTCAAAGTCCGTGGTTGTCTTGGATGGGACCATGGTATTTCACTAGCCAACTGGGCCAACTTGAAAGTGACAGGGCCGTACCAGACACTAAGATATTGCTTAATCGCTTCACCTTCAGCCCATTCAAACGTTTTGAATTGGGCGCATCTTGGGCGGCTATGTGGGGTGGTGAAGGTCAACCTAGTGATTTTGGTGATTTTATTGACGTTATTACATTTAAAGGGGTTTGTACTCGAAATCGTGATGCCTGTGGTGCTGAAGACTTAACCAAACAAGGTAATCATCTTGCCGGGTTTGATATAAAGTATAGCTTTAACATTTTTGAACGTCCTGTTTCAGTTTATGCCCAGCGCATTGGTGAAGACGCAGCCGGTACTCTTAATATTACGGATCAAGCTAGTTTATTTGGTATTTCTACTTATTTTGGAAATGCCAAAGTGCACATTGAAACCAGTGATACTAATGTTGCGTGCGCAGGTGATGGCAGCACAATCACAAACTGCTATTATGAAAATGGCATATATAGCAGTGGTTACCGCTTTAGAGGGAGAGTCATCGGTAGTACCTTTGACAGTGACGCTAAACAGATAACAGCGGGCGCTAACATTCGCTTTGATGGTGGTGCAATTGCTGAGATTATTATACGTAAAGCAGAGCTTAATCCGGATGGAACAAGACCTTCGCCAGTACTCACCGGTGATGTTACTGAGGACTTGTTGCAGTTAAGCGGGTTTTATCAACGTCCATTTGGAGATTGGTTATTGAAGGCGGGTGCTAGTATTGAATCACGTAAGTTTGTGACTAGAGGCAATGAAGTTGATGGATTGCTTTATTTTAATGCGACTTACGCATTTGATTAGCGGTAAATTTACCTGTTTAAAAGCGTTTATGAAAAGGGTCTATAAAGAGCAATAACCTCGTTCAATCGACTCCCAGCAATCGTCATCATAATAGTAGGGTGAATATTTCGCCCTTTGTTTTTCTAAAGAACGTTTAAACCTCGCCATATTTGGATTTTTCCAAGTGTCGCCATTGCTAATTTTGCAACCATCAAAATCTAACAAATAAATAGTTTTGCTTTGTTCACCATCCTCTTGCAGTAATACATTTTTCACGTTGATGTCATAGTGACAAGCCTGTAAGTCGTGCATATTTCGCAAAGTAGCCCCCACTTTTTCCCATATTGAATGCTCCAATGGCTGCTTTAAGATATATTCGTGCAGCTCCTGTGCGTTTGGGATTGCGGCGGTAATGATGTCTGCAGTATAGCTAAACAAAGTGCGCTTGAGTCTTGCTGCTATGGGTTTGGGTACGTTTAAACCAGCAGAATGTAACTTAGCCAGCAAGTTAAGTTCTTTATAGGGACGAGATTGCTCTAGGGCTTTAGATAGAAACTTGTCATTAGACAATTTTGCGACCAAGCCACCACGGTAGTAATGACGTAAAACGCAGTTTTCTCCGAAGGCAGAGAAGAAGTAAACTAATCCACGACCCGAAGCAGTCTCTGTAATTAAATTTTTGGCCATCAACCAGTTCGGATCAAAGCATTTTTGAATGCTTACCAGATCATCACTTAGCGCTTCGGGGCAAGGTGTCCAAGTGCTTTGTTTGGGTAGCAAAATAAACTCAGTTAGCCCAACAGGGAAGGTCTCGATCATTGCCATATGCTTGGTGTTTACTTCAAAAACTATTAATATGCTGTAACATATCAAAAAATCATGTAGTTAGCATAATGGAATTCATTTGAGCCAGGCTTTTCAACTTTGCATTTTACGCTTGTCCGCTATTGGTGACGTTTGTCATGCCGTTTCCATGGTGACGCGTATTCGTCGACATCGGCCAGACATTAAAATTACCTGGATTATCGGTAAAGTAGAATATCAATTGCTACAAGGTATGTTGGGCGTTGAGTTTATTGTATACGACAAAAAAGCCGGTAAAAAAGCTAAAGAGGAAGTAAAGCATGCGCTCGCTGGGCGGACGTTTGACGCAATGTTTATCATGCAGGTGGCATTGCGCGCTAACTTGCTTTCCACAGTAGTGAAGGCAAAACGGCGAATCGGCTTTGACTGGAAGCGCAGTAAAGAAGGGCACTGGTTGTTTACCAATGAACGCATCGAAGCAAAAAAATATGCACATGTGCTTGAGGGCTTTATGGGCTTTGCTGATAAACTAGGTATTCCCGAAGACCCCAACCTGCAATGGGATATGCCGCTCGCGAAAACTGATTGGGAATGGGCTAAAACACAAACGGCTTCTTTTGGTAAATATGCGGTAATTAGTCCTGCTGCATCAAAGGCTGAGCGAAACTGGACGGTTCACGGTTATGTGGCAGTAGCCCAACATTTAATAGAAAAAGGCTATAAAATTGTACTATGTGGTGGTCCTGGTCCCGTAGATTCTGAAATATCAGCTAGAATATTACAAACTCCTGATATTATTACACTCAATCTGGTCGGCAAAACAAATTTAAAACAAATGTTAGCTGTGCTGGCTGATGCAGCATTAGTTATAGCGCCTGACACGGGCCCTGCTCACATGGCTACGACAATGGGCACTCCAGTTGTTGGCTTATATGCGCATAGTAACTTTAGGCGCACAGGACCTTATTTATCCCAAGATCACGTCGCATCAGTTTACGATATACAAATAAAAGGCCAAAAAGGTAAAGAGTGGGTTTATCTTCCTTGGGGAGTAAGAGCAAAGGGTAAAGATTTAATGACGTCTTTATTAGTGCTTACAGTACTGAAAAAAGTCGATCAAGCCCTTAGTGAACTGGACACTGAGTAAACAATACTGGACAATACTCTGGTCGAAAATTCATATATAAAGCACTGAGCTGCAATAGGCTCGATACACTAGCTTTCACTCATTCGAGGGTTAATCAATGTCGCAAGGTTTCATCTCACATATTCAAGCTCAATTGGACGCCGCTAAAAACGATGGTTTGTACAAAAAAGAGCGCATTATTACATCGCAACAGAGCGCCGATATTACGGTGGCTCACAACGAACACGTCATCAATTTTTGTGCGAATAACTATTTAGGACTCGCTAATCATCCTGATTTGATCGCGGCTGCCAAACAAGGCCTGGACTCCCATGGGTTCGGCGTGGCATCTGTTCGTTTTATTTGCGGCACTCAAGATATTCATAAACAGTTAGAGCAAAAAATTAGCGAGTTTGTGGGTACACAAGATACCATTTTGTATCCATCTTGCTTTGATGCTAACGGTGGTTTATTCGAAACCGTACTAGATGCTGAAGATGCGGTTATCTCTGATGCATTGAATCACGCAAGTATTATTGACGGTGTTCGTTTGAGCAAAGCAAAGCGTTATCGCTATGCAAGCAATGATATGGAAGCGCTAGAAGAACAACTAAAGCAAGCAACCGCTGATGGTGCGAGATTTAAGCTGATTGCCACTGACGGTGTTTTCTCTATGGATGGTGTTATCGCTAATCTCAAGGGTATTTGCGATTTAGCAGACAAATACGATGCAATGGTAATGGTTGATGATTGTCATGCAACCGGCTTCGTAGGTGAAAACGGTCGTGGTAGTCATGAGTATTGTGATGTCATGGGCCGAGTTGATATTATTACCGGTACATTAGGCAAAGCATTAGGCGGTGCTTCGGGTGGTTACACATCAGGCAAAAAAGAAGTTGTAGAGTGGTTACGCCAACGCTCTCGACCTTATCTGTTCTCAAATTCTGTTGCACCTCCAATTGTTGCTGCTTCATTAAAAGTATTTGACCTGATGGCCGATGGCAAGAGCCTTCGTGATGCGTTAATTCGCAATTCCGTGCACTTTAGAACACGCATGGAAGATGCCGGTTTTACTTTGTCAGGCAAAGATCATGCAATTATTCCCGTCATGTTAGGCGACGCCAAACTTGCCAGTGAAATGGCAGATAAAATGTTAGCGCGTGGTATTTATGTGGTTGGCTTCTCGTTCCCTGTTGTACCAAAAGACAAGGCTCGTATTCGCACTCAAATGTCGGCTGCACATACTATCGCGCATATTGATAAGGCAGTTGATGCCTTTATTGAAGTGGGTAAAGAGTTAGGAGTTATTTAATGAATTCACCAATAAAGGGCTCACAAGCAAAACAAATGAAGTCATTGGCAAAGTTGCATAGAGAGCCAGGTATTTGGTTGACCGATAACCCGGTGCCTGAAATGGGTCCGAATGACTTGATGATCAAAATTCGCAAAACGGCGATTTGTGGTACTGATATGCATATCTTTAATTGGGATGAATGGTCTCAGCAAACCATACCTGTTCCAATGATTGTGGGTCATGAGTATGTAGGTGAAGTGGTTGAAATAGGCCAAGAGGTTGCTGGTTTCAAAATAGGTGACCGAGTTTCAGGTGAAGGCCACATTACTTGCGGACATTGCCGAAATTGTCGCGCTGGTCGTAGGCACTTGTGTCGAAATACAACGGGCGTTGGTGTGAATCGTCAAGGTGCTTTTGCTGAGTATCTCGTGATACCGGCATTTAACGCGTTTAAGATCCCAGCCAATATCAGCGATGATATGGCCGCTATCTTCGACCCATTTGGAAATGCTGTACATACTGCACTGTCATTCGATTTAGTGGGTGAAGATGTATTAATTACAGGTGCTGGACCAATTGGAATTATGGCTGCTGCTGTTGCTAAGCACGCAGGAGCGCGCTTCGTTGTTATTACCGATGTGAACGATTATCGATTAGATTTAGCGAAAACAATGGGCGCCACACGCGTAGTAAACGTTGCTTCTGAAAATTTAAAAGATGTCATGAATGAATTAGGTATGACTGAAGGATTCGATATTGGTTTGGAAATGTCAGGTGTCCCTTCTGCGTTCCGCGATATGCTTGATAAAATGAATCATGGCGGAAAAATAGCGATGTTAGGTATTCCTCCCCAGAGCGTTGCAGTTGATTGGAACACGGTTATTTTTAAAGGCTTAACCATTAAAGGTGTTTATGGCCGCGAAATGTTTGAGACCTGGTATAAAATGGTAAGCTTGCTGCAAAGTGGTTTGGACTTGAGCCCGATGATCACTCATCAATTTAGTATTAATGACTTTGCTAAAGGTTTCGAAGTGATGGGTTCAGGGCAGAGCGGTAAAGTCCTACTTGACTGGCAAGGATAGTTTGATGGAACAGTTTCAACATATTTCAGTACAAGATACCAAAGCGTGCCTCGATGCGGGTACTGCGAAAGTCGTCGATATTCGTGATGATCAGTCCTTTGAGCAAGCTCATATTCCTGGCGCATTCCATTTAACCAATGGTAGTATTCAGCGATTTATGGATGCGAATGACTTCGACACACCAGTCATTGTGGTTTGTTATCATGGACATAGCAGTCAACAAGCCGCTCAATACATATTGCATCAAGGCTTTGAGAATGTGTATAGCATGGATGGTGGATTCGAAGTTTGGAGAACACAATTTCCTTCTCAGTCCAGCACAGAGTCCAGCGATGTTCACGGTAGTGATTCTTGAGTGATTTAGGTAAACAAGGCACGCCGATATTAGCTTTTTCTGATAAAAAGCCTGCTCGTTTACTTGCCGATTTTCTCACTAGTTCCAATATCGATGTAGATATTGTTGAAGGAAGACCAACGGCATCTGAACCTCATACTGCAACGGTTAGTCAGGATAAGGTTGATAAGCAGAGCGACACAATTGAGAAACTGCATTATCAAATTGTTGTTTTTGATCCGAATGATGTGCAAAAAGCACTAAAAATAGCAGAAGATTTTGTGACCAATCCAAATCAAGCTAAATATCAGCAAGCAGCTTGGGAAGTAGGGTCGTCATTTACTGAGTCAAAAGTATCTCCCAAACGTGTAGCTGCGAGAAATGCGGGGTTACCTGCTTGGCTACAAGATTTAAAATCTACACCATTTATGTCATTGGTACTGGTTATCTGTCTTGGTGTTTTTTTACTAAGTTATCTAGGAGCCTTTAATGTCATTTCTGAAGCGCTCAAAATTCGCAGTGTGAATGAACTTTTACAAACTCAACAGTGGTGGCGTTTGTTTACCCCTGCTTTTCTTCATTTTAGTGTCATTCATATCATTTTTAACCTAATTTGGTGGTGGGTTTTAGGCTCACAACTAGAACGAACATTCGGTAGCATATCGCTCGCTGTTATATTTGCGATTGCCGCAATTAGCTCCAACGTTGCACAACTTCTTGTATCAGGCCCTAATTTTGGTGGGTTGTCTGGAGTCGTTTACGCACTGTTTGGTTATGTATGGTGGATAGGATTACTGCGCCCACAGTGGGGGCTCGGCTTACCGAATAACCTGGTGTATTTTTTATTAGGTTGGTTAGCGCTTGGCTACTTTGATGTCTTGTGGGTCAACATGGCGAACGAAGCGCATTTGTTCGGATTAATATCAGGGTGTTTAATGGCACTTGCAACCCATCAATTAGCTGGTAAACGGAGTCCTAGAGGCTAACCGCCTTGGCGTAAATATTTGGTGAAGATGATGTTTTCAATGACGCTTTCGCCAGTTTCACGCTTCATAATATCTTTGAATTTTTGTAGCAGTTGTCTACGTATATCTTCACGTCCGGTTAGAGAGCGTATTTTGTCTTCAGGTTGTGCACCAAAAACCTCAATAGCGGTGGCTCTTAACAGTGGCATATGATGTTCTATGTCCATAATTTTGGATGGATCCGCTACCATCATTTCAATAGTAACTCGCACGTAACCAAGCTTCTTTGAGTTGTCGCCAGCGTAGTTGGTAACAATATCAGGCTCTAAGCCGACATAGGCATAATCTGATTGTTGCGCTTGCCCCAGCTTGGGTATGGCTAGTAGCCAGGTTGCTAAACTGATAAGTAACATGCCTTTTACCACTGAAGAAACTGACTTGTGCTGTTTATGCGGCACGTTGTGTGTTTCATATAGTTTATGCAAAATTGTCATGTTAGTGCCCCTGGAAAAGTATAATACGGATGCCGATATAAACTTTGCTGTGTTAGACTTATTATATCGGACTAAACTCAATTTTCTAAATCACTTGTCGCAAATAAATCAATTTCCCTTTGGTATTCACGCAGTCTGGAAGGACGCGGCGCAATACGACATTCCCAATCAGCACTTAGCTGACTGGTTGCTTCATACTGGCTCGCTTACAGAGCGCTTGCAAGCGCTTACTGATAAATTTGAAGTGAAAGTACTAGGGCAAGCCACTATTGATGCAGATCCAAGCGAACAAGTCACGTTACCAGATTACCACAAGCATCAATGGCAAATAAGAGAAGTTATCCTATATGGTGATGGCAAACCATGGGTTTTTGCTCGCAGTGTTTTGCCTGAACACCTATGTAAAACAACATGGGCTACTCTAGGTAATCAGCCGCTGGGGCAGCGTATTTTTAATGACAATAAATTTGTCCGCAGTGAGTTTGTCATTACTCAATTGGATAGTAATCCAATTGCGGGAATTGATATGCTTTCGCCATCGCCAATCAACCCAAACATTCAACTGTGGGGACGGCGCTCCGCATTCAAAATTGAGGGTTGGAATTTACTCGTTGCAGAGGTGTTTTTACCGGATTGTCCAAGTTATATTAGTGGCTCCCCACAACTTAATACAATCAATATGAGCGCGAAATAATGCTGTTACGCTGGCAAAAAAGGAATACTTATTGGCGTTTAATGCGCGCTGATAAACCTATTGGTACTTACCTATTATTATGGCCAACAGTATGGGGCTTGCTGTGGGCAGCCAACGGACTACCACCATGGCACATTACCTTTATTTTCATTCTAGGAGTCTTCCTTATGCGGTCTGCTGGCTGCATCATTAACGACTATGCTGATCGTAAAATTGATGGTGAGGTAGAACGAACCCGAGCAAGGCCGATTGTTTCTGGCGAAGTACAACCGAAAGAAGCACTGCAACTTTTTTGCTTGCTAATTGTGCTCGCTTTTGGACTCGTCTTATTTTTAAATACATATACTATTATACTGTCGGTGGGGGCTCTATTTCTCGCTAGTCTTTATCCGTTTATGAAACGTTATACCCATTTACCTCAGGTGGCATTAGGAGCCGCGTTTAGTTGGTCTATTCCGATGGCTTTTATGGCTATCACAGGCGAGTTACCGATATGGCTCTGGCTCATCTATATGGCCAACTTAACGTGGACGGTCGCTTATGATACGGCCTATGCGATGGTTGATAGAGAAGATGATATACGCATCGGAGTAAAGTCAACGGCTATTCTATTTGGTCGTTTTGACGTCACTGTCATTGCCCTTCTAAATATGCTGACATTGATGTTATTGGCTTTAGTTGGTTGGATCACCCATCTGCATTTCAGTTTCTATGTTGGCTTAGTGGTTGTTGCACTGATGTTTATACATCAATTTAGATTAATAAAAACGCGCCAGAGAGACGCGTGTTTCGCCGCTTTCTTACATAACCATTGGGTAGGATTAGTCATTGCAATTGGATTGTTGCTTGGGGTCTTGCTTTAACAGCAGTGCCTAGTAACTTCTCTGTCAGATGAAACCTACTAATCTATTCTCTATCCGACTCGAGTGCCGCAATTCGTGTCTCCATCGCTTCCAGTTTTTCTCTAGTCCGAATGAGGACTTGGCTTTGCACATCAAACTCTTCGCGCGATACTAAATCGAGTTTTGCCAACTGAGCTTGTAGCACTTGTTTAACTTTCCCCTCCGCTTCACCTGCCATGGTTTTTACACCAGACGGTATGGCATTACTGATATTCTTAGCAATTTCTTCTAATTTTTTTGGATCGAGCATTGGTTAATCCTTGGCTTCGGGTTCAGAGTGCAATTATATCTCGAAATGGTAAAGAAAAAAGCGTTATTCACGGCTCATTTGTTATAATTTGTTTCGTTGCTAATTTTTTCCCCTGAGAGTCGTAAAATGCGCTTAAATGATGCCCAGCAAGAAGCCGTCGAATATGTATCAGGCCCGTGCTTGGTGTTAGCCGGAGCTGGCAGTGGAAAAACCCGGGTTATTACTAACAAGATTGCATATTTAGTTCGTGAATGTGGTTACAAAGCGCGACAAATCGCAGCGGTTACTTTTACTAATAAGGCCGCTCGAGAGATGAAAGAGCGCGTTGCGCAAACGCTCGGAAAAGCCGAGGCGCGAGGTTTGAAAGTATCTACTTTTCATACACTTGGCCTCAGTATAATTAAGAAACACGTTTTACAGTTAGGTTACAAAGCTGGTTTTTCACTATTCGATGATAAAGACTCAATGAGCTTGCTGCGTGACCTCACTGAAACAGAATATGATGGCGATAAAGAGCTTCTATCAGCATTACAATCAAAAATATCCAATTGGAAGAACGATTTGATCTTACCTGAAGCCGCAATGAAATTGGCTTATGGCGACAGCGAAATTGAGCAAGCAAAATACTATGTTGAGTATTCGTCTCACCTAAAAGCTTACAACGCCCTAGACTTTGACGACCTTATTTTATTGCCTACGTTATTACTTAAAACCAACGATGCTGTGCGCGAAAAATGGCAGAGCATGCTCAAATACTTACTGGTGGATGAGTATCAGGATACCAACACCAGTCAATACGAATTAGTTCGCTTATTGGTGGGGCAACGAGCCCGATTTACGGTGGTGGGTGATGACGATCAATCTATTTATTCTTGGCGAGGCGCTAGGCCGCAAAATTTGGTTTTGCTAAAAAAGGACTTCCCTAGCCTTCGCCTAATTAAGTTGGAGCAAAATTACCGTTCTTCTGGACGGATACTGCATAACGCCAACATTTTGATTCAAAACAATCCACATGTTTATGACAAGCGTCTGTTTAGTGAACTACCATATGGCGAAAAACTCAGAGTGGTCGTTGCTAAAAATGAAGAACATGAAGCTGAAAAGGTTGTCGCAGAATTAATGGCGCATCGCTTTATGAATAATACGAGTCATGGTGACTACGCTATTCTATATAGAGGTAATCATCAGTCTCGCTTGTTTGAAAAAGTACTAATGACAAACCGTATCCCTTATAAAATAAGTGGCGGAATGTCATTTTTCGGGCGCACCGAAGTCAAAGATGTGATGGCCTACTTGCGTTTATTGGTAAATCAAGACGACGATAATGCACTGCTAAGGGTTATCAATACACCTTCGCGAGGTATTGGTCGCGCCACCTTAGAAAAAGTTGGACATTTTTCAAACGCAAATAGAATTGGCTTATTCGAGGCTTGTTGTCACAGCGGCTTAAATAGTATTTTGGGTTCTAGGTCTTACCAATCAGTTGAGCAATTTTCTCGTTGGGTTGTTGAAGCAGCTGACAATGCACAGCGCGGTGATACCGTTGCTGTATTGCGTGATTTCATAAAAGCCATGGGGTATGAAGAATGGCTATACGAACAAAGCACGAGTCCAAAAGCAGCCGAAATGGGGATGGCAAATGTCAGTACGTTATTTGGTTGGGTTGATAATATGCTCAAGGGCGATGACTTAGAAGTACCAATGACATTGCCTGAAATTGTGAATCGATTAATTTTGCGTGACATGATGGAGCGAGGTGAAGACGACTCTGAAGCTGATCAAGTGCAACTTATGACGCTGCATGCATCAAAGGGACTTGAATTTCCTTATGTCTTTATGGTGGGGATGGAAGAGGGTCTGCTGCCGCATAAAAGTAGCATTGAAGAAGATAACATTGATGAAGAGCGCCGCTTGGCATATGTTGGCATTACTCGTGCGCAAAAAGAACTGGTGTTTAGTATTGCTAGAGAGCGCCGTCAATTTGGTGAAGTTATTCAGCCAGAACCATCTCGATTCCTTTATGAATTGCCACAAGACGATGTTGAATGGGAGTTTCAAAAGAAGAAAGCGACGGTTGAAGAAAGAAAAGAAAAAGGCGCTAAAGGGATCGCCAACTTACGAGACCTGCTATAACGTCAACGTGATTTAACTGTCATCATCGACAAAGTCGAGTAAAATAGTATTGCCTAGCATATCGCCTTGACCGTATTCACATCCTAAGCCCTTCAAACCCTCAAGCTTACTCTTACTCGAAATACCTTCGGCAATGACAATAAGTCCGACTTTTTCGGCCACTAGAATAACTGATTCAATGAAGCGTAAACTTTTCTCTGAACGTGTGAAAGACTGAATAAATCGTTCATCAATTTTGATAAACTCGAATGGGTATGAGAACAAATAATTCAGTGATGCTGAACCGCTACCGAAGTTATCTAAAATTAAACTAAAACCGTGGCGTTTTAATTTTTTGATAGAAGGTAATATATATTGTGAACGATTACTGAGTGCGCTTTCTGAAAACTGGAGCAGTAATTTATTTGCACCAAACCCGCTTTCTTTCACTCTTGTAATCAACTCCTGCACGAGATCTTTTTGCATTAAGTGCTCAACTGACAAACTTAAGCCAATACGCTGGTGGGCACATTCCGGGTCGTTCTTCCACTGGCGTAATAAGCCAATCGCACCGTCTAATAGAAATTGATTAAGCTCTACCGTAATGCCACATTGTTCAGCAATTTTCCAAAAGTGTTCGCGATTTATTTTGCCAAACGTTTCATCATGCCATTGCAGCGTGCATTCAAAATAGAGCAATGACTCATCTTCAAGCTTAACAACTGGCTGTAAAACACAATCGAAGCCCTTGTCTTTCAATGTTTTACGGAATTGTGATTCTAACTGGATATCTTCAAGCAGTTTTTCACGCATGCTTTTATCAAAGGAGACATACCGACCGCGCCCTAGACCCTTTGCATGATACATTGCTGCATCAGCGTCTCGTAAAACCTCATCAGCTGACATATAGTTGTTATCAAGATGAGCGATCCCTATGCTGGCACCGCTAAACATTTCTTTACCATCTAGGGTAAATGGCATTGAGACCGAGTTGATTATGCGAGAGGCAACTTCTTCAACCGATTTGATATTCTCGAAGTTGTCTAACAGAATAACGAATTCATCGCCGCCTAAGCGTGCCAGTAGGTCGTGGCCGCGCTTGCACAAAGCAACACGTTGGCCTACTTCGACTAAAAATTCATCGCCTGCATGATGGCCTAAAGTATCGTTAATGACTTTGAATCTATCTAAGTCAATAAATAAAACAGCAAATTGATTTTCTGGGTGACGCTTCTTGTTGGCAATTGCGAGTTCAAGGCGACTATTAAACATGACACGGTTAGGCAGATCGGTAAGTGCGTCGTGGTGCGCGTCATGAATGAGTTTTAACTCTATTTCTTTACGCTGCTCTATCTGTTTTTTCAGATATTCATTGGTTTGGTTGAGCTCTTCAGTGCGCTCGTGCACCTTGTTTGTCAGTTGCAGATTATATTCTTTGAGTGCTTCAGCACTTTTTCTACGTTCCATTGCTACCGCAATATGATGCGATACGAAGCGTAAAATCTCTAAATCTTTGTGGTTGTAATTTTCAAGTTTACCGTATGTTTGTACGGCAATAACACCCTGAACTTCACCGTCAATAACCAGTGGTGAACCTAACCAAGAGTTATTATGTTCCATCATATTTTGCGCTACAGTAACATCAACTTCGCCTTCTTCAGCCAACGCTAAAATCTTTGAATTGTCGATAAGCGTAGCTTGGCCACGACGAATAATATATTCCGTTAATCCTAAACCCAATGGGCGTTCATCGACAGAATCGTGTAGTTCATCGCTAAGATAAGGAAAGGTCAGCTTGTCTTTGTCTTTATTTAAAACAGCAACAAAACAGTTTGGGGCGCTTATTAAACGGGCAAGAATATCGTGTAATTTTGAATAAAACCGAGGTACATCATCATCAAGAGAAGCGGACAATTCTGATATTTCAAACAATGCTGTTTGTAATGACTCAACCTTCTGGCGTTCGAGTATTTCTTCTTGCAAATCGTCATTGATGCTACGTAGTTGCTTGGTACGATCACGAATGGTTCGTTCAGTCACTTCACGGCTTTTAACGCGGTCAACGGTTGTTACAATGTGTTGGGAAATAAATGAGAGGACTTCGAAGTCCTCGGGACTATAGCGCACATCGTCGTTATAGCTCTGCACTACCATAGCGCCAATCACATCAGCGCTACGTTTTAATGGAACACCGATTAGGTCGACAGGTGGTGTTCCTAACATCTCAATACCGGTTTCCTGTAAAACAAAATCAGTATTTTCTTTGGTCATTACCAAGCTTTTCCCGTTTTTGAGAATGTAGCCGGTAATGCCGCCCATAATACGTTCATATGGAACTAATGAAATTACCTCTTCGTCGAGTTCATCAACAAAGTAGGCAAAATCAACATTTTTGTCGCTAGGATCAAAGAAGGCAACGTAGAAGTTATCGGCGTTCATAAAATCGCTGACGATATCATGAACCGCTTTATACAGGCGGTCGAGACTACTAACCGAACTAGCTAGTTCACTAATCTCGAAGAGCGCTTTCTGAATTTTTTCAGCACGCTTATACTTTTCTGTGAGATTCTGAAGTTGTGGAATTAGCTCCCGCAATTCTTGTTCAGAAAGTTCCCCGATGACTTTAACGTCTTGATTCATTTAAATAAAAATCCTTTGCAACTCTAAACTGTAGATTTGTTAGGGAATAGAATTCCGGATAATCTAAATAGAGTTAAATCCCTTCAATCATATAATTAATAGCTGTTTTGATGTCTTCATCAGTACAATCACCACACGCTCCCATTGCTGGCATTGCGTTAATACCATTAACCGCATTTTTCCATATCTGGTCAAAGCCCTTTTCGTCTAAGCGCGGTTGCCATTCAGATGCAACTTGCAGTTTAGGGGCACCTAAAACGCCTGACGTATGACATGCAACGCATGCGCCATCATATATCTGCTTGCCAGTACGAGGACCTGCCGCTACAGCTGGAGCTGCGCCGGCAACGTGCACTCTACCAACAGGTTGAATACGCTCTGCAATATCATCATTTGTCATTTCTTGTGCGTTTGCGTTTACGAAAAATAACGCGGATACGAAAAGACTTATTAATACTCTCAATTTCACTACTCTCTCCTGAAATTTGTGATAACTCACAACAACTTAAACAATTATAAACATTAGTCAGGGGTAAACAACTATTAGTTGCATTATCCCTATAGGTATTTCTTATACATTTTGCTTGATTTCTATTTATCGGATAACAAACTGTTTTAATTAATGTTTTGAATTATAGTCCAAATTGACCTTGCAGCAACGCAATAAATTTTCGTTTTTGCTTAAAATCAAAACTCAATTCACTAATTAAAAACTCAAATGCTTGATGTTGTTTTTTACTCTTCAACGCAGACTTCAGTTCTTTTAACAAGGTAATTGCCGTTTCATATCCTTGTGTATCTGTATTTTTTGGGTACGTCCTGATGAGTCTGCGGTATAAAACAAAACCCATCTCTGGTTGTGTCTCGATGCCTAATTCTGCAATTTTATGAAGTAATGAATTCGACAATACGACATCTTGCGCTTCGGCTATCGCGATATCGTTTTTACCACATGCTAAATATAATTCGAACAGAGCATCTTGATTGTCAGCGTCTTGCAATTGCTTCATTAACAATGCTTGGGCTTTTTCAAACCAATGTTGAACGTCCGCTTCGCTCTTGTTCTCAGATGCACTAAGTAAATTCAGCACAGCGTGAAAGTCTGTTGCCTCTAATGATCGTTCGTAGGCCGACCAATGTAACTCAAGTGAAGCATCAATATCCTCTAATTGCTCATGCGTATTTGCACTAAGCGTCAGTAGCTTACTCTCCTGCCTGTAATTGAGCTCGTGGCTTTCGATTTCAGCAATATACTTTCTTGCTATATCCTTAAGATCTAATGCAACACACAACTCAGCTAACTCAATGTATTCGGTAAGAGTAGTTGCGAGCTTATGCTTACATTCAATGAGCTTCAGTTTGTTTTCATCCGATGCGTCCACACCGCCGTCTGCGTAATATAAAGCTAGGTCTTTGAGTATCAACTCATGCGTATCATCTACGCTCTTCTCAATTTGGATTGAATTAATATCTGTTTGTTCAAATTGGCATTCGAGGTTAACTAATTTCTCAATAAATAAAGTGATTAACTCTGGATGTTTTTTTACGAACTTCTTATAGATCGAAGGCAACGCAAAGTTAGTAAATGGCTGATGGTAAAGTGACATTAAAAAACTTACTTTACGCTGAGGTGCCCAATTCAACTCACTGATGAATGTTGCAAATGCTTGAACTAGGGTTACTTCAACTTTTAGCCGATAGCCCTTGTCATCTTTAATTTTACCTAGCGCTTTATTGTATCTCAACAAGGCAGTTTGAGTTAATTCAAACGCTGGGTCAGTAGGCAATTTATGCAATATTGAAATTAGACGATTAAATCTCTCTATTGCGGTCTCAAAATAAGTCTTTACTCTATTTTGACGCCATACTTCGCGCAGAGGTAGCGCTTTGTTAATAATATCGATTAGTGCTTTTTTATTTACTTTTCCGTTGCTGACATCAGCAAACAATACCCATTGTTCGGTTTTATCTATGTCGCTCGTAATTTGCTTTAATAGCGTTGCTTTCGCTTCTGCTTCGGACATGCTTTCAATATAGCCAGTGATACGCTCAATGTCATCGCCTTCCTGCAAAACCTCAAGTTCTGCTTCACGCGAAATGTCAGTGAGTGCGACAGCGACGCAATGTTTGCAAAAGTCGAACCCCTCAGAGTCGGAACAATTACAACTGCCCTCGTACTGACCTTCAACGATCGAGAGCTTTACAGTAAACTCCTGAATTTCTTGGACGATAGCCGTAACTATTAATTGGTTTCTAGTGAAGCGATGGACCGCTTCTTGAAAATACAGCATTTCTCCTTTATCGAAAGTACGTCTTCCGGCAAGTTTTTGTAGCTGTAGAATTGGGTTACTATCTGGCATAGGGTCTTTTGTTCAAGCTCAAAGGTTAAAACTACGGATTTATAAAGTAACGAACGTGCTAAATACGCTGAATCTTTATTGGTGCCCACTGCTACAAACCTCACGGTTGGTATAATGAGATGAAAAATCAAGTAAAACATTAGTGTACGGTATAAGTAAAAACCGCAACGAACTGAACATTGTATAACAGTTTGCGTGCAATGAAAATGGATCTACTGCAGAAGCCTCAAAAGTAGAGCCGTGGCTGATGGCCAAGCCCCTACTTTATAATATGTTTTTCAGGCGAGATGTTTTTTGAAGAAGGCGGTTGTTCTTTGCCAAGATAAGTCAGCATCTGCAGGACTGTAACGACTTGTTGAATCGTTATGAAAGCCATGTTGAGCACCGGTATAAAAGTGCGCCTTATAATCAGCTTTACTGGTCTTAAGAACTTCTTCATATGCCGGCCAAGTTGCATTGACGCGCTGATCTTGCTCCGCGAAATGACTCAATATAGGGCCTTTTACATTCAACTGCAATTCGGCATTTGCCGGAGTTCCATAGTAAGGGACCGCTGCATTAATATCGTTCGGCATTGTTGCGGCTAATAAATTGCTGATATAGCCACCAAAGCAAAAACCAACCACCCCTAATTTACCGGTACCTTGTTCATGTCGCTTTAACCAAGTTGCTGCTGCCATGAAGTCCTGTTCGATTTTCGATCCGTCCAAACTGCGTTGCATTGCACGACCATCATCATCATTTCCTGGATAACCACCCAGCGGAAACAGGGCATCGGGTGCAAATGCAATGAATCCTATTTTTGCTAGACGACGAGCAACGTCTTTAACATATGGATTTAAACCGCGATTTTCGTGAACAACTAGCACTGTTGGGGCCTTTCCGTTTAAGTCACTCGGTACTGCTAAATAACCGTTACCTTTACCGTGGCCATTCGGTGAGTCAAACTCAGTATAAGTTGCTCTTATCGCGGGGTCATTGAAACTGATTTGTTCCGCTTTTGCGTAGTCAGGGATAAGGGCACTAGAAATTAGGCCAAGTGACAAACCGGCTAACGACAGAGTTCCCAGCCTAGTCATGAAGGTGCGCCGATTAATATCACCATGTGCATATTCGTCATACCAGTCAAATGCTTGTTGTGGAATTTGCTCTGGTTTAAGCTGTATTGAGTTTGTTTGGCTTTTTTCAGTCATGTTAGATACCTTCTTTTCATTGATTGACCGCAGTGAGTTTCACTACGAAAAAATGAGCAGTTATGGTTCATATTTTATACTATAACGAATAGTTAAATTTTTATTTAGCTTCTATATGACTGTTCATAAGGTTGCCTTTGTAGCTAACAATTAGTTGTCCAAAGACCAATTTTTAACTCATAACTTTACGGGTTTTATGCAAAAATCCTCTTAGCTTTGTGTTGAACGCTATTTCAAATCGAGTAAATATCTCAGCAAAAAGACAGCCGCCATGAAATAGGTGATCAGACTCACTTTTCTAAATTCACCGGTACCGACTTTAATTCCGACATAAGTAATGAAACCTAAGGCAATACCCTCGCTAATACTGAAGGTCAACGGCATTGTCATTAAAGCAATTGTGGCTGTAGCGACACTAGCCAAATCTGAAAAATCGAGTTCTTTTATTGAATCCATCATAAAAATACCTACCATCACTAATGCTGGCGTGGTGGCCATAATAGGAATAACCAACATGAGCGGGGACAAAAATAAGGCAAGTAAAAAACAGATAGCCACAACAACCGCGGTTAAGCCTGTGCGTCCGCCAGCAGACACCCCCGCAGCAGATTCAACATAACTGGTCACCGGTGATGTACCAAGCGCTGCGCCAACCACTCCGGCGGCGGCATCAGCTGTCATCGCACGGCCCATTTTAGGTAGCTTACCGTTGTCGTCGACTAGCTTCGCACGTTTAGATACACCAATGAGTGTGCCAATGGTGTCGAACATATTGACAAACATAAGTGCAAAAATTAAGTCCCAAGTGGTCGCAAAATTAACGATAGGATACAGCAAGTCCATCGCAAAAAATGTATCTGAGATAGGCGCTGGAAGTCCAACTATACCGTCGGGCATTGCCGTTAAATAACCACTCTCGGTTGGAATAAACAGCCCAATAACGGTGAGTGTCACTATTGATATTAAGATAGCCCCGGTGACTTTTTTAATCACCAATATAATAGTAAAAATAATACCTAGAAAAGCCAATAGTATTGATGGCTGCGATAAGTCACCTAAACCAACGAAAGTGGCTGGGTTGTCTACAATTAAACCCGCATTTTTTAATCCAATAAAGGCGATGAACAAACCGATGCCGCATTGCACTCCAATTTTTAGTGAGGCTGGAATTGCATCTGCAATTTTTTGGCGTAAGCCTGAGAGTGTCAGCAATAGAAATAATATGCCGTTATAAAAAACAATGCCTAATGCTGCTTCCCATGGAATTTCACGTGTTAAACAAATAGTGAATGCAAAAAACGCATTTAGACCCATACCGGGAGCGAGTGCGATAGGGTAGTTTGTTAGCCACGCCATTAATAAAGTGCCAAAACACGCCGCCAATGCAGTCACTGTGATTAAACCGGCTACTGGCATGCCGCTCAACCCTAATATGCTGGGGTTGACGATAAGAATGTAGGACATCGCCGCAAAAGTAGTTAAGCCTGCAATAATTTCGGTTTTTACGGTTGTTGCGTGTTGGCTAAGAGAAAATGTTTTATCTAAAAAACGGGTGATCATTGGCTTTCCTTATTATTTTTATTCTGCCATTTTGTCAGACTGTTGTGGCTGAGTTATTTACCGTATTACTATTTGTCCTGCTATTAAGTAAGCAATCAGCAATGCTCTTGCGACTGCTTGAGTATTACTGAATATTGATTTTATTAGAAGGCTTGATTGGTATCTATATCATTCTTGGGGCTCAAAATTTGATAAAATAAAGTGAAACTTGGCATAATTAATTAAAAAACAATTACCAAAAGGGTCTTTTCCTTAGTATTGTGCATTGCGGATTGTACTGAAGCAATCCGGTAAGTGAATGAAATTCAAACGATATCGACAGTCACATTCGTTTCGACAGGAATATAGATAATGAGCACTTACATTAAAATGAGCAAACTCAAGCAACTAATTCAACAATTACCCAAAGCAGAGCTGCATTTGCACATTGAGGGGACGTTGGAGCCGGCACTAATGTGGAGTTTGGCAAAAAAACATAATATTGTTCTGCCTTTTTCTAGCGTTGAGGACATTCAAAAGGCATATCAGTTTAATAACCTACAAAGCTTTCTCGATCTTTATTATCAAGGTGCGGATGTATTGCGTGACGAAGACGATTTTTTCGAGCTAATGTGGGCTTACCTATGCAAATGTAATGAGCAAAATATTGTGCATACTGAAATTATGTTTGACCCGCAAACCCATACTCAAAGGGGCATTACTTACGATGTGTTTATGCCAGGATTTGCCAAAGCAATTGATAAAGCAAAAATAGAATTGGGTATATCCGTCTATCTTATTTTATCATTTTTAAGGCATTTGAGTGAAGACAGCGCAATTGCTACTTTACAAGAAGCGCGGCCGTATTATTCGATGCTCACTGCCGTTGGTCTCGATAGTGCTGAATTGAACAATCCGCCGTCAAAGTTTGAGCGTGTGTTCGCTAGCGCTGCGTCATTGGGATTCAAGTTAGTTGCCCATGCAGGAGAAGAAGGACCGCCAGAATACGTGTGGGAAGCGATTAATTTACTTAAAGTAGATCGAATTGATCACGGCGTTCGCAGCATTGAAGACCCTAAGTTAATGGCTTATTTGAAACAGCAT
This sequence comes from Glaciecola sp., assembly GCA_047637355.1. Classification (GTDB taxonomy): domain Bacteria; phylum Pseudomonadota; class Gammaproteobacteria; order Enterobacterales; family Alteromonadaceae; genus Glaciecola. The sequence goes on from JBLIKA010000010.1 coordinate 49,033, forward strand.
CAAGTACCTTTAACAGTATGCCCTCTGAGTAATTTAAAACTGTGTGTTGTTGATGATATGAGTGAACACAATATTGTTGGTCTGCTAAATGATGGTTTGAGGGTCATGGTAAATTCTGACGATCCCTCTTACTTTGGTGGCTACTTGAATGAAAACTTCTATGCCTTGGTCGACAAACTCTCTTTGTCAGAACAAGAAATTGTGAAACTGATCAGCAATAGTATTAGTGCTAGTTTTTTGCCCGAACAGCAAAAACAAGAATGGTTAACGTGTATTCAACATATTTGCCAAAATTAAGGACGATTAGACATGTGTAAATCAGCGTTACTTATCTTGATAATTGTATTGCCTGGATTGTTCGGTGTTGCATTAGCTGAGCCAAAGTATGGCCCTCGTGAATTTTCCGATACCGACAAATGGACCGCTATTGTTGCTGCTTACGAACCAGAAATTAGAGCAATTGACGATGCCTTCGATAGAACGGAGACAGCAAAAATTGATCAAACGATCATTATCAAAGGCGTAAAATATCAACTTGGGACTTATAAAAGTGAACCGGTTATTATTTTCACTACAGGCATTAGTGTCGCCAATGCGGCAATGACAATGCAAATGGCTCTCGATTATTTCCCCATCGATAAAGTGATAATGATGGGTATTGCTGGCGCAGTAAACCCTATGTTCGAACCCGGAGATATAGCTATTCCAGAGCGCTGGTATTATCACGATGAGTCTGTTTATGTGAATCCAGATCTTAATAAAGTAGGTACTTATATACTCCCTAGTTATTACAAAGAGGCCTCAGTTGGTCATAAAGAACGAGCAAAAATTGATTCTAATGCGCCTAAATATAAAAACTTTGGCTACCAGTTCCCACGAGAAGTTGCCGTGGTCAAAGAGGGCATCGACATCCCACAAAAAATGCCTTACTTTTCGGTTTCCGACAATTTACTAGCGTTAGCCAAAAAGGCGATAATAAATGTCGATACAATTAAAATGCCTTCTGGCAAGCTAATTAAAGTTAAAATCGGTGGAAATGGTGTAACGGGTTCTGTGTTTGCTGATAACTCAAAGTATCGACAATGGTTACAATATGTTTTCAACGCGCAGGTAACGGACATGGAATCTGCAGCTGTCGGTCAAGTTTGTTTTGTGAATAATGTCGACTGGATTGTTATTCGTTCAGTGAGTGATTTGGCCGGTGGTCAAAAAGGTCACAATGATGAGAACGTATTCAGTGCTATTGCATCGGGTACTGGTGCCAAGTTAATGATGGCTTTATTGGATGAGATTGTTAATGCAAAAGCAAAAGACATAAAATAAGACTGGAAAATCTAGTTTAATTCTTTAGACTCTCGCCCTGCAATCTATAAATTGCGGTTTACTGTTTAATAAAGCACCCGTAGCTCAGCTGGATAGAGTATCGGCCTCCGAAGCCGAGGGTCGCGCGTTCGAATCGCGCCGGGTGCACCACTTTTAAAGGGCTTTAAGCCGTAGTGGTTACTAACTGAATTTATTTTGTGCCCACCCTGTGCCCAAAGTTAAAATTATCAATCCTATTTGGCTCGCTTTTTAGAGGCTGTAACAAATTTTGTGTAACTGCTTATCATAAATTACTCTATTGAGAGTTAAGGATAGGCAGATGCAAATGAACAGAAAAGAACTTGAAGCTTTCGCTAAAGAAGCGGCCAAAGGCATTAAAACGGTACTGTCAACTTAACAGCATGCCTACCAATTATGCGATACTCTGCGGATGAAAAATTCAAACATCTACGCCGGTTATCGTTATCCTGCACAAATTATTAGTCATGCAGTTTGGCTGTACCATCG
>JBLIKA010000011.1:0-49954 GCA_047637355.1 Glaciecola sp.
TAAATGGCACAAACTTCGTGTACATATTTGAACGGCTATGGCTGCTATCGCCGCTAACTTGAGCTTATCGCATCAGATCATTCGATTGATCAATAGTATGAAACTGCATTGTCATTATACACCTGTTAATTTTCTGGTTATGGCAACATTCGTCTAGTTACACAATACTCAACATTTTAGAAGCTTAGGCTTATTGAGGTGGGGCCTCTTGCCACATGCCACGCACAAAGTTAACATAATCCTACTACAATCAATGAACACGCTATCGAACTATGAACCGTATCAACTACCTATTTTTCATCGTTGTTTTGTTTTGCATAAATCCACCACTACTATTCGCAAACGACACTCCTGAGCTAGAAGCAGATCAACTGCAATCAGTCGGTGAAAAGATTTATCAAAATGAAACCGGTGGCAATCCTGAGCATTTAATCGCGTGGAACAAGGGCGAAGCTTTTGCGAGTTTGGGCTTAGGTCACTTCATTTGGTTTCCAAAAGATACGGATAGCCCCTTCACTGAAACGTTTCCAAGCTTGTTGCAATATTTACAAACACAAGACGTCGCTATTCCTATATGGTTGCAACAAAAGCAATATTGCCCATGGCAAAATAAGCAAGACTTTACTGATGCAAAAAATAGTCAACAAATGCAAGAACTAAGAAGCTTATTAGCTTCTACGTTTGAGCATCAGGTTGCCTTTATACATCAACGCATGCGCCGCTCTTTGCCGCTGATGATAGCTGAAGTTGATAACACAGCAACGCAAAATGTAGTCACAACACGATTTCAAGCACTAGCCGCCACCGAATTAGGCATGTATTCCTTAATTGATTACGTTAACTTTAAGGGCGAGGGCATTTCCGATAGCGAAAAATACAACAACCAAGGGTGGGGTTTATTGCAAGTATTGCTCAATATGCAACTCGATACACAGAACCAACACTTTGCGTTTGCTCAAGCATGTGATGCCATGCTCACTCGGCGTGTAAAAAACTCCCCACAAAAGCAAGTCGAACAAAACTGGCTAGCAGGCTGGCGCAAACGCTGCGGTACGTATAGTAATATTAATTAATTCAAACTACTCGTGTCTTCTAGCTAATCGATATCCGAAGTAGCAGCTACTAGTAAGTTGTTTTCACGTGCCACGCGCTGGCCTATTTCTGTTTGCATCATCTGGTAACCACGAAGTTCTTTCAGTAACGGCTCCAGCATCGCTTTTTCGTTGTCGCTAAACCCTTGGTAAACATCAAGCACTCGTTGTAATTTCCATTGGCTGAATGTTCGAATAATACGTTTTTCAGAGGTATGCCCTATTTGGTATGTGTGTTCACCAAGCATTCGCGGTAGTTTTTTTGTTTTTGGATTGGCCTTCATCCATTCTTGATTACGTGAGAGTGTTGCTATTTGCACAGGCCAAAATTCTCGAAACTGCCGTTTTAACAGTGCAAGTAAAGTCTCGGGGATCACATCATCGGCTAACCAACTTCCTAATTCGACGTTGTCTTGATTCATCCGTTCAACCCATTTTGCAACATTCGGTGCAATGCGTTTCATTATTTTGCCAGGCGCTGGATCACGATATAAGTGAGCATAAAGGGGGCCCATTAAACCAAAGTCACCGACACAAGGTCGCGACCCTAATAGGTAATCATACTTCGCAAAATGTGCATCGAGTGACGGCAAAACATCATTCTCATACCAGTCTTCAATGGCAGGAATACTGTGTGGCGTGATGCCCAACATCGGTACAAAACCTTTAAATTTGGCACCCAATTTTTTGCCCACAAATCGTCTAATAAAAGCAGGCATAGTCGGAAATGCAATTTTACCAAACTCCTCATATATGAAGGGGAAATTGTCATGGTTCCAACGATAATGCATTGCAGGGATGAGCAGCCATTCATCTCCCCACATTTCAAAAATAGCGGATATTAGGCGTTGCTTAGGGGTTTCAGGAACGATAGCTCTGTCAGGGAATGCGGCTTCTAGTGTATCCATGATGGCAGATGTGTCTTGAATGAATTCGCCTTCAGGGGTCTCAACAACGGGTATAAAGCGCACGCCAGTTTTGGGTTCAATAACATCTTGGTAAATACGGCGGGACGAAAATATCTCAATAAAAGGAATTTGTTTAAAGCGCAAATAAGCACGGACTTTGCCTGTGTACAAAGAGAGTTCTGCGCCATACAGTTTGTATTGGTGGGGCATAAATTATTCCTTTTCCGGGCGAATCGTTATTAACAATATTCGTTAGCTTAAATTATGTATTTACACAAAATGATAAGCGTTTACTCAGTAGTATGTTAACCGGATAAAGAATCTCTGCAACTCATAAGTATAGTCAGTGTCTTAAGTAGGCTAGTATATTCAATACCTGCACTCAACCAAGTTAGCACGGCTGAGTGCAGGGTGAAAAGTGAATATTGCCGTTGTTTTACGTGTTATTTTTTCTGCAGTTTTTTGTCCACTTTAGCCATTAATTTATTAATTTCAATGCGTCTAAATTCATCCGCTAAAGGTCTCTCTAAACGTGGAGTAGCTTGCAACGCTAGCGTTAAGTGCTCCTTTGCTTTCGTGTATTCTTTTTCATCAAATAAGAACTCGGCATAGAAGTAGTTTGAATCAATACCATTTGGGTTAATGACCATCGCTTTTTTCAGCATTTCTTTGGCAGTGTCGTCATCACCAAAAGCGATTGGCCAGCCGGGCACTTTGTGATAAAGCGTACCTAGACTGGTATAAGCCGAACCATTGAGCGCTGAATCGTCAATTTGCATCGATTCTTCCAATGATTTTTTTGCGGCCTTAGCTAAAGACAAAGCACCTAAGCCTCCCTTCGCCCCTGCATAGCTCGACTCAATGATACCTAACCATACTAAGCCATTGGCATCATCTGGGTTGGTTTTAACTAATTCTTGAGCTTGTTTAATGAGGTTATCGAAGCCGTCTTTTTGAGCATCATCAACAAGTTGATAGTTCACTTTTGCCCACTGTTGTTGTAGGTCAAGTAACTGCGTACTAAAGCTTTCTGTAGCAGCAGAAGAGAAAGCAATAGCAGCCAATGATGACACAGTAAATACCGCGATAACGCCGACTTTGGCAACTGATTTAATAAATATCATATGAATATCCTCTGTAAGGTAATGTCAACAGTCTTGATTAAGAAGACGGTTGTAAATAACGTTTAATAATTGAAAGTTTAGACTGAATTGCGTTGTCGACTAATATGGGGATCAATCCGTTTATTCGAACAAAAAGCTTTTCAGGCCAACCGATTACCTGCTGCCGTTTCTTACTGTTTAGAAATGTTATAAATGCTTTAGCGACCTCATCAACACTATCTATTGAGTTACCGAGCGCTTTATTCATGTCGACAACACTTACCGCATTTATATTCGTATTGGTTGCACGCGGTGCAAAATATCTAAAACTGATACCAGTATCACTATATTCACGAGCAAGAGCTTCAGTGAATCCACGCAAGCCAAACTTAGAAGCACAATAGGTACTAAAACCAGGATAGCCAATGTAACCAAAAGCGGAACCTACCTGAATAACATTCAACTGCTCATGGTGTGGGTGATCTTCTGCACTCGACTTAGACTTTGTAAGAAATTCCTGAGTAAATAGCATGGGTGTTATCAAGTTAGTCTGCATCAATTCGTTGATTAACTCTGGTGTCGTCTCCTCAAAGGCAGTAAAACTAGATATACCGGCAGCATTCACCAGCAAATCAATGCGATTATTTGCGAAAGCAAGGTCAAGAATGCGCTCGCGATCCTCTGTTTTATTTAAATCACCTAGCAAAACTTCACAATTTCCGGTCATGGCTAGTTTCAGCTGTTGAAGTTTGTCCTTATTGCGTCCTTGGATAAATACGTTATAACCACTGGCGCAAAGCATCTTGGCAATAGCACCACCAATGCCACCTGACGCGCCAGTGACTAAACAAGTCTTGCTACCCTTTATATGTCCCACCGTTATGCTGCCTTCATTTTACTAGCCGATACTTCTAGGGTTCTAAATATGTTGCCGTACAACACATAAAAACGTTTGGCGCTCTGAATAATGAGGTCTTGCTCTTGTGGACAATCGATTTTGTTCATTAGGGTTTCAAAAAACTTTACATGATCGATATCCAAAGAACCGTGAGATACCAGATAGCTGAATGCTTTTTTGGGTAAACCTAAGGCATCTTTAATATTGCTAGCCGCATTATCGGCCATCGCAATACTGGTCCCTTCCAATACGTGTACCATACCGAAAAATCCAAGTGGGTTAACCCTATTAACCATGTCGTAAGCGTATGCAACCATTAGTTCTGTTGCCATAGATGGCTGGCTAGCGCGCACTTCTTCTTTGTCGTAACCACAGTTTGCAATGTCGTTTAGTACCCATTCTTGATGTCCTAATTCCTCTTCAATATATTCAGCTACCGCTTCGCGTAACCATTCTTTACTTTCAGGTAAGCGGCCACCGACCGACATTAACAAAGGCACCGTATGCTTAACGTGGTGATATGCTTGGTTTAAAAATTCAACATAGTCGGCCGTTTTAATATCGCCCGAAAAACAGCGTTTAATTATTGGCGATGACAACAAATAATCGCGTTCAGTAGTCGTCTCGTTTAACAGTCTTTGATATAAGCTCATTGTATTTATTCCTTCTTTGACCGCTAAAAAATTGGCGTAAATAGCGGCAATTTCTGCGTGGTAATGTTGATTAATTTGTTCACGTCTAGGACGCATGTTCGCTGTATATAGTCCGTCTTCAAAACTCATGGCATGAGTCAGGACGATATTGGCCTTAATTTGTGCATAATCAGGTAAATTTATGTTAATTTTGTTAATCGCATTGTTAATAATAGCGTCACTAATTTGCCCTGATATAGGCACCAAAATAGCCATACAAAATGGTTTATTATCCCCAATTACAATGGACTGCAAAAATAAGCCAGTCGCCTGTAATTCAGATTCAATCCACTCTGGAGAAATATTTCGCCCAAAAGAATTAATGATGGTGTTTTTGATACGGCCTTTGATGAAAATTTTGTTGTTTTCAATACTTGCCATATCTCCAGTAAAGACTTGCGTACAGTACCAAGAGTTACGATCCTCCAAATAACCTAAAAAGGCATTACCACTTATGACTAACTCGTTATCAATTACTTCTGCCTTTACGTGGCCTAATACCGTTCCCGCACTCAACAAGTCATCGTTATTTGGAGTATTGATACATACAACAGAACTGCATTCTGATAACCCATAACCTTGATAAACAGGTAAACCAAGGCTTCGGGCATCTGCCAACAATGAAGCTGAAACTCGGTTACCACCAACCGCTATAAATTGAAGAGAAGAGGGTGGTTGCCAATTGTTTTTGGTCGCCATTACTAATACCTGAAGTAATTCGGGTACTAAAATTAAGCTGTTTGGTTTGATTTTACTGATACAGCTTAACAATGCATTTGGGTTAATTAGTCGACTGCCCTCAAATCCGCGCTCTGCGTCGCTAGCTATAACCACAGTGCCTGAAGATAATATTGGAGAATAAACGCCCGCGATGTTTTCAAGTAGAGTTGGCAAGGGTAGTAAGCATAAGTGCCTAGGATTCTGTAAACCAATACTGATGACCAATGCATTAGCCACAGCCATTTGATTTTCGGTGCTTAAACATACCCCCTTTGGTGTGCCTGTAGAGCCCGATGTATAGGTTATTTTGGCCGTAGAATTTGGTGCTTCTACTCTCTTCTCTTGAACTAACTTGTAAGTATTAAGTGCCACATGTTCACACTCACTGAGTTTTCCCAACTTGATACTGGCTTGGCTGAAAATAATATTTGGTTTAACCGACATGAGCAATTGATCATACTGGTTTTGAGTGAAAAACAATGGAATAGGAGTGAATATAAGCTGCGCCATCTGGCATGCTAAATCAACAACGATCCAATCAATGGAATTGTCAGCATGTAAAGCGACAGAGTAGGCATTTTGCTCTTTTAACCACAGCGATAGGTTTTTGACTCGGGCTGCTAACTCAGCATAAGTAATACCGGTATCTGAAGTTTCAATGGCAATTTTATTTTGAAGCCCTTGCGGGATATTTAAAAGTTGTTGTATCAATTCACTCATTTAAATTACCTTTTGAGTTTGCTGGTAGTAAGCGCTATTTTACGCTCGAGCTGGTCAAACATTTGCTTAAAGTGCGCTGACTTGCTCACTACGCTCATTACGAAAGCTAGAGAAACGAATACAACTTGAGGATTAGTTTCGTAATAAGAACCCCATTTCTCAGATGAGCCCTGCAATTTGTTTTTGTCAGCTTGGGCAATATAATGGCAATCAATACCCGCTTTGCTAATTAGTTTCACGACACGATCAGTTCCAGCGAATACCATATGCTCATAGCCGTTACAAAATAACGAAACTGCGGTGGTGAGAAAAAGTGGGATCGTAAACTTGTTTGAATTGCTATACAGATGTCCGATTTCAGCAATATATTCTCTCGCGACTATTGCATGCCTTTGCGTCACATAATATTCAATAGGTTGGGTGAGGTACTGTTCAATAAATAAGCTTTCGGTAGCTGATCTGACCCCTAAAGCTGCTTTGAATTTGCCATTATTAATAGCTAAAACATAAGGCATAGTAATATCAATGTCAGCACCATAAGCAGACGTAAAACCGTCTTTAATAAACTGTTCTGCGGCTAAACGACCCTCGTCACTTTTCTGAAAAACATCGAGTGAAAAAGCGTATTTTGAATTACCCGATTCAGCACTGCGGCTGATGTTATTTGTATGTTGGTCAATTATATTTATTACTTGCATCGTTAAGACCTTTTTAACCTTATGGAGCAAAGAATAAACGTGAAACCTTAAAATAATCTTAAGATTTAAAAAGAAATTAAAAAACTAGATAGGTTTCTCCCTAAACGTCAACAGACAATTTTTCGAATGATTTTAAATGAAATGATGAGAAATGCAGGGCGATTGCTATCGAATAGCCATTTAGGAGTCATAATGGCGTGACAATAGCCTCTACTCTAAGTAATGTTACCTCTTTTGAGTAGGAGGTTTATAAATGAGTGAATTTTTTATTTCTTTGAAAAAAAATTATACCTATTTACAAGTGCTCTATAAATCTCTACTTTTTTTACTAGCCTATCTACTCCTAACATCTTGCGCTGATAAATTCGAGCTTAAAACAGCACCTGTCGCCGACCAAGGAGTGCTGGACCTTTCGAACTGGGACTTTGAAAAAGAGGGTGTTGTTAAGCTTAACGGTGAATGGGAATTTCATTGGCAGCAATTGCTGGCGCCCAACGAGTTACTCTCCTCAAATACTGGCAAAGAACAGAAATTTATCCAATTACCGAGTTCTTGGAACGGCTATCAAGTTAATAATGAGGTACTCGGTGGTGATGGTTATGCCACTTATTACTTGCGGATCATTGTAAACGAACGTAATAAAAAACTGATGTTTAAAACTAGCTGGATGGGGACCTCATACAATCTATTCGTTAATGGCGATCTTATCGCTTCCAATGGCGTGGTTGCAAGAACACGTGAAGAAATAACACCTCAGTATTTCCCCCTAACTACAAGCTATTATGCTGAGACCGACTCACTTGAGATAGTCCTACAAGTTGCCAATTTTGACCATACAGAAGGGGGAGCTTGGTATCCGATAGAAATGGGGTTAGAGCAACAGATAACAAAAATAAGAGAAAGCAATCTCGCCATGAACCTATTTTTATGTGGTGGTATTTTCATCATGGGCATATATTATTTAGGTCTCTATTTATCGCGGAGGGAAGAGAAGTCATCGCTTGTGTTTTCAATTTTTTGTCTTTTGATGGCCGGTCGCTCACTGTTAACGGGGGAACTCTATCTATCATCAGTCTTCCCGAATATGGCTTGGAGTTTGGCGGTTCAACTGGATTATCTGACCTTTTATTTGGGTGTCTTAGTCCTTGCTATGTTCATTCAAATCTTATTTCCGCGGTTATATTCCAAATCGTTTTTAAATTTCTATATTATTTTATGTATCGGTTTTTCACTCACGATTGTCGTTTTTCCCGTTAATATTTTTACTCAGTACATTCCTATATTTAGACTTTTCACCGTCATTTTCGCTATCTATGTAAGTTTCATACTCATCATGGCGGTTATGAAAAAAATACCAGGTGCTAGACTATTATTAGCTGGTGGTGTTTTTCTATCTCTTTCGATTATAAGCGAAGTAGCTTATCAGCAAGGTCTACTTGGCTATTATTTTTTCTTTAGCTCGGATACTGGATATATTGTATTTATTTTTTCTCAATCAATTCTTCTCACGATGAGATACACAAACGCGTTTAAAGAAACTGAAAGATTGTTAATGTCGGTTGAACGAGCTGAAAGTGCAACTCAGGCGAAGTCGCAGTTTTTGGCAAAAATGAGCCATGAAATACGCACACCTTTGAATGGCATACTTGGCGTTGTGCAGCTGTTAGGTAAAACAAGGCTTTCAAAAGTACAACAAACCTATCTGAAATTAGTGGACGATTCTAGCGTGTCGTTATTGAGTATTATTAACGACATACTCGATCTGTCTAAAGTCGAAGCGGGCAAAATGACATTGGAGGAAATATCATTTAATTTGGAAGCCTTAATTCAGGGGACGTTATCTCTTCATCATGAGCAGGCAAGCCAAAATTCGGTGAAACTAACCTTGGAGTATGATGAGACTTTAGGCAAGGTTTTTATCGGTGATCCTATACGTCTCAATCAGGTGCTGCTTAACTTAATAAACAATGCCATCAAGTTCACGGATCATGGTGCTGTTACTGTCCAAGTCACCGCTACGATATTGACGCCAACACATGCTGGCCTAGAAATAAGAGTCAATGACAGTGGTATTGGTATATCTTCCGATGTTTTAGACACGCTTTTCGACTCATTTAAACAAGCCGACGAATCGACAACGCGCAAATACGGTGGAACTGGTTTAGGCTTGGCCATCAGTAAACAAATTATCAGTCTGATGGGTGGAAGCATTAGTGCTGAAAGTAAGCCACATGAGGGATCGACATTTATCGTAGCATTGAATCTTAAATATGGTGAAAGCGATCCTAAAGAAGAGTCTGTGGTTCATTTCGATGAAGATGAAGATGAAGATGACGGCGAGGAAATAACGACTGAAGCAAAATTATCAGGTCACATACTGGTGGTAGACGACAGCGATATTAATCGCATTATTGCCCAACACATGTTGGAAGGTTTTGGACTCACTGTAGCCACCGCTGCAAATGGACAAGAAGCAGTGGAGTATGCGGAGAAAAACACGTTTGACCTAATATTGATGGATTGCGAGATGCCAATAATGGACGGTTACGAAGCATCCAGAACAATTAGAAGTATACAATCACGCCAACGGCGAACACCGATTATTGCGCTTACTGCGGATGCCTTCGACGAAAACAGAAAAAAATGTAAGGAAGCAGGTATGGATGATTTTCTCAGTAAGCCGATTATGGAGAGTGTGCTGTTAGCGACTTTACAGCGATGGATAAAGCGCTGAAAACTCACGTTTGAGAGCATAAATACTAACTATTTGAATACGCTGTGATCAGCACCTATGGCTGACGCTTTTTGAAAGGCCGGACGAGACTGAAGCCGGCCCAGGTAGTTTATGACTTGTGGGCTGTAGTTATGATCTAGCCCCAAAGATTGTCCCAAATGCAATGCATACCCTACTGCTATATCTGCAATTGTAAAACGCTCATCACATAAAAATTTGCGAGACTCGATGTGTGCATCGAGGCGGCGTAAACGAGCAATGAACCAGGCGGCATAATCATCTACAGCTTGGGGAAGACGTCGCTCCCCTTGCTCTAATAGACTGTAGCGAAGCACAATAGTTTGTGGGAATGTCAGCGTGGCATCACTATGATACAACCAATTTAGGTAATCGCCGTACTGAGCATGATCTGGCTTAAGGCCAAAATCATGTTGGTTATACTTTTCAACCAAGTAGTGGCAGATACCACTTGATTCGGTCATGTTGGTTTTACCATCTTGAAAAAAAGGAACGGTTCCTAGCGGATTTATCGCTAGGAATTCCTTTTTGAAAACACGTGGTGGAAACGGCAGCACTACCAATTCATAAGGTAATTGCATTTCTTCCATTGCCCATAGAGGACGAAGAGAGCGAGCATTATGACAGTGCCAAAGTTTCATTCCCATAGCTAAAGTTCGTTTATGCTTAGTTTAGGACCTGCGTCGATCAGGCTGCGGCCATGGGCTGTATCAGTAAATTTATCAAAATTATCAACAAATAAACCAGCGAGATCTTCTGCTTTTTCGTACCAATGTTGTGCTTCGGCATATGTGCCCCGAGGGTCTAAGATATTCGCTTCGATACCTGCTAATTGTTTCGGAAGACTAAGATTAAATATGGGCAGAAGGTGCGATTCTTCAGCATCCATACTACCATCTAAAATAGCATCGATGATTGCGCGCGTCGCTTTTATAGAGATACGCTTGCCGCTACCGTTCCACCCAGTATTGACCAAGTATGCCTGAGCATTAGATGCTTGCATGCGCCTCTCCAATACATTCGCATACTGAGTTGGATGGAGGGTTAAAAAAGCGGCTCCAAAACAGCTCGAAAATGTCGGTGTAGGCTCGGTTATACCGCGTTCGGTGCCCGCTAATTTTGCGGTAAAACCCGATAGTAAATAATACTGCGCTTGTTCAGGCGTTAGTTTTGCTACCGCAGGTAAAACGCCAAAAGCATCGGCCGTTAAAAATATTACTTTTGTCGCATGACCTGCTTTGGAAATCGGCTTTACGATATTCGCAATATGATCAATGGGATACGAAACCCGGGTATTCTCTGTGATCGAGTTATCGTGATAGTCTATTACGCCTGCATCATTATGGGCAACGTTTTCAAGAAGTGCGTTGCGTTTAATCGCAGCATAAATATCGGGTTCGTTTTCTTCACTAAGACTAATGGTTTTCGCATAACAACCGCCTTCTAGGTTGAATACTCCATTGTCGTCCCAGCCATGTTCATCGTCGCCTATAAGCTGTCTTTTTGGATCAGTTGAAAGGGTCGTTTTACCAGTCCCAGATAAACCAAAGAAGATCGCCACGTCGCCTTTCTCGCCTACGTTAGCGCTGCAGTGCATTGACGCAATTCCTTGTAGCGGCAAGTAGTAATTCATTATGGCAAACATGCCTTTCTTCATTTCGCCGCCGTACCAAGTTCCACCAATTAGCTGGATGCGTTCAGTCAGATTAAATGCAACGAAGTTTTCAGAATTGAGTCCTTGATCTTGCCAGTTCGGATTAGAGACTTTGGCACCATTCATCACAATAAAATTAGGTTCAAAATCGTCTAGTTCTGCGGCGCTCGGGGTAATAAACATATTAGTAACAAAATGCGCCTGCCAAGCGACTTCGGTAATAAAGCGGACCGACATCCGAGTGTCTTTGTTAGCACCACAAAAAGCATCCACTACAAATAAACGTTTACCGCTGAGCTGGTTTGTTACCAATCCCTTAAGTTGCTCCCAAGTAACCTGATTAATAGCCTTATTGTCGTTTTTACCTTGATCTGACCACCACAATGTATCCTCGGTAACGCTGTCTTTTACAATGTATTTGTCTTTAGGAGAGCGTCCAGTAAATTTTCCTGTTTTTACGCATACGGCACCTGATTCGGTAACAAATCCTTTTTCAAAACCCATGAGTTCCGATTTTGTGGTCTCATTAAAAAGAGTGTCATAGTCGGGGTTGTGTAAAATTTCAGAATTGGTATTAATATTGTAATCTTTCAGTGCGTCGATCAGTTTCACCAGGTGAGCTCTTTTTTAACAAAATAGTTTGTTTAGTATCTTACTGGTTTTGAGCTCTATCCTCCACCCTTTAACCGTATACTCGGTATAAAAATCAAGAATGTGTTCCAAAAATGGAATAACGGCATATTATCTTTAATTTAAACGTGAAATTTAAGTTGGATTATTACAAGCTTTGGATCAGTTTCGATAGATCGACAATGGTGATATTGCTCCATAGAAAAAGTGAAGGGACCTGCTATTCAATCATCAAACAGGGCGAATTTCGACTTAATCCAATTTATTGCTATACTCATTATTAGAAATCTAATTATAGATTCCTCAACAGCTTAATCTTTCTAGGAGAAAGCGAATGAAACGTCAGTATTATATCAGTAGCGACCTAGCAGACCTTCAATTGGTCGAACAAGAGTTAAAGTCTGAAGGTCTGTCCACCCCCCAAATTCATGTATTAAGTGTTAATGACGCGGATGTTGAAAAACATCATTTACATGCAATTGAAGCGGTACTAAAACAAGATGTCGTCAGGTCGACAAGACTGGGCGCGGTTGCAGGTCTTGCTGCCGCGAGCCTCTTATTATTATTAGTTTATTTGTTCCAGTGGCATACTTCCTCAGTAGGTTGGCTACCGTTTGCATTTTTATCCATCGTCGTACTCGGTTTTTGTACTTGGATTGGTGGTTTTATTGGTATACAGGTACCTAATTACCAATTTAAACAATTCCAACATTTACTCAATCAAGGCCAGCATATTTTCTTTGTCGACATTACTGAGGATCAGCATGCGTTACTCGAAAAAGTTGTGCAATCGCACTCTAGTTTAATTCATGCAGGCACAGGCGAGGCTACACCTGAATGGGTCGTTAAAGGACAAGAGAAATTCAGCGAATTTATGAAAGTGATGCCGTAGTGCGAGCCTTTTGAAATACGCTCATTTACGCATGCTGGGGCATGCCTAAATGAGTGAAATCATAAAACCGTCCACATTTGTAAACGGCAATCCTCGCTGCCTATTCTGTAAAGTATTTCCAAATCAAAACTCAACATAGTTAAGAATTAGCTCCGATTTATTTTCATTCGGTTAAATAATTGCTGCTTCAAAATATACTGATGATAAAGCGCCATCAAAATATGTCCTCCTAGCAGCGCATAACCAAAAGTACCTATTGTCTCGTGAATTTCTTCCAGTGATTTTGCTAACTCGTGGTCCTCGCCAATTAATAACGGCACAGTCATGCCAAAAATATCCACTGCTTTTCCTTCGGCACTGATTATCAGCCAGCCGAGTATCGGCATGACTAACAAAAACAAATAGATCACAAAATGGCCAAATTTACTGGCCTTAGTTATCCATTTAGGGCTACTAGATAATGACGCCGGGACTTGGGTTGTAAGTCGAAATATAATCCTCGCGAAGGTGGTTAGCAAAATGCTTAAACCGATGACAAAATGCGTATATTTTGCGTTATCACGCATTTGTGTGCCGCGTTCAAAAAACTCTCGGCCCTCAATGGAGGCATATGATAGAACAATTAAAATAAAGGTTAACCAATGCACAATAATTAAGGCGTTATTATAACGAGAGGCGTTTTGGAGCATAATAAAGTCCCTTCTTTAAGAAAAAATTTGATATTTTTGTTCTAATAATAACGCGAGTATATTAGCGTTCAAAGTAAGATTTTTTCAATCAAACTAATGTGTACTCATAGTAAAACAACGCAAGCAATTTTGCTTATACAATAATCACAACAACGTTGTGATTGATCAATAAAACGTGCATTGTTTATTTTGGTTCGCGTGGCAGAGGACCATTGTTCTTTTCATTTTTTTGCTATTATTGTTGCTCACTTTAGGGATGTTCGTTCTATAGTGTGAGCGTTCTTAAGTCATCTATTTTTAAAGGATAAGACCATGCCTATACTCAAGACACCGTTGGAGCGCTTCGAAAATTTAAGCGGATACTCGTTTCAAGCAAATTATTGTGATGTAAGTGGTGATAAAAGCGAATTGCTAATGCATTACTTAGATGAAGGAAAAAAAGACTCCCCCGTGATTTTAATGTTACACGGCGAACCGACATGGAGTTATTTGTATCGCAACATGGTCGAGCATGCAGTTGAGAATGGGTTTAGAGTAATCGTTCCTGACTTGATCGGCTTTGGTAAGTCAGATAAGTTTGACAATAAAGCACCATATACCTTTGCAAATTTCAATAATTGGTTAACGATTTTTATAACAAAATTGGAACTTTATAATATCAATTTGATTTGCCAAGACTGGGGCGGCCTAATAGGACTGCGGGTATTAGCGGCCCAATCCCAACGATTTAAAAATCTAGTGGCAGCCAATACTTTTCTTCCAACCGGTGAGGAGCCAGTTAGCGAGGCCTTCAAAAAATGGCAACTTTTCTCTCAAACTGTAAAGGTATTTCCAGTCAGCCAAGTTGTTCAGCGTGGCTGTAAAAAAGAGTTATCAAAAGCCGAATGTAATGCCTATGATGCCCCGTTTCCAGATGAATCATACAAGTGGGGTGTAAGACAATTTCCATTATTAGTGCCTACCAGTAGTAATAATCCAGAATCGAGTAATAACAAACATGCCTGGGCTGTACTTCGTTCATTATCGATCCCTGTACTCACTGTTTTTGGCGACTCAGATCCGATAACAAAAGGTGCAGATAAGGTCATTCAACGAAATATGAAAGGTAGCGAAGGTCAAAGTCACGTTGTGTTGGAAAATGTTGCGCACTTCATACAGGAAGATGCATCACAACAACTTATTCAACACTCGGTCGCTTTTTTTCGCGCTAATAGTTAGTCATAGGTTGACGATATTTATTTCACTTTAGTGGAGCAGAGATTGCTTTGCTGCATGTTATTTTTCCGAGTCAAACGTTTTTAATCTGATTAGTGTTATTATCGTGTTTCTTGAAATCTCTTCTCATAATAAAGGGTATTAAAGTGGAAACAGCCGCAATTTTTGTTGATGTACAAAACATCTATTACACCACTAAACATACATTCTCACGTTCTTTTAATTATCGTCACTTTTGGCAATCAATAGCCAATGATTATGAGATCGTCGATGCGTTTGCTTATGCGATTGACCGTGGCGATGTGCAGCAACAAAAATTTCAAAGTGCACTGCGTCATATCGGTTTTGAAGTAAAGCTTAAACCCTTTATACAGCGGGCTGACGGCTCTGCAAAAGGTGATTGGGATGTTGGCATTACAATCGATGTCTTGGACTTGGCACCGCAGGTTGACACTATTATTTTGTTGTCGGGTGATGGTGACTTCGATCGTTTGCTCACAAAAACACGCCAAGAGCATCACTGTAAAACAATCGTATATGGGGTGCGCAAATTAACGGCTAATTCGTTAATAAGTGCGAGCTCTGAATTTGTTGAGGTAGACACTCAATGGTTATTATAAATTAGGTTACATGTAACTGGGTCTATTTAATAAATGAGGTGAGTGTTCATTATAAAACACCCATTTCAAGAGCAGTTCACTAGATATCATGATAGCGACAGGTTGATGGCTGATAAATACACATCGCTATTGTGGAAAATCAATGAGCTAAGCTGATAAATTAGTCTTTATAAAGACGTTTAATTTTACTTTCAAGACTCGTATTTTCAAGTTCCAATTCAACCGGGCGTTCAAGAATTATATCGCCATGAACATTCGAATCTGCACTGATGTAAAGTACGGGGTAGTTTTTGTTATAGTTGTTAGAGCTCTTGTGAAAATGAATATCGCCTTTCACTAGGCTTCCAGCTTTTAGTTTTATATTTCCATTGACGCTTACGATATCTTTTTCAACAACAACGCTATTTAACAGAATATTACCGTTTACAGTGGCTAATCCACCGCCTATTTGTCCTTGTTCTTGAATGACTATTTGACCGTTAACAGTGCTTACACCCTCCTTCGCAACGAAGCGCTCGCCAATTTTAATTTGACCATTAACAGCATCCACTGAATCGACACTAACGTTATTACCTATTGAGATACGCCCGTTTGTGTTGGAAACATGTTTTGCAGTTACATTGTCTTTTATAACGACACTTCCATTCACTGAGCCAACGTCTTCTACTGTTCTTCCTTCAGCGACTTTAACGCTTTTATTGGTCGACGTTACATCAGACGAATAACTATCCTTATCCCCATCTTTGTTTTTTGCATTAACGTGAATAATGCAGCCTCCGAGTGACAGGCTGATAAGGGTTATTCCTATGAATGAGTATATAGGGCGGCGAATTTGGTTAATCATGACTAACTCCGTAATTGATGTAGAACTGTGCGTTTGGTTTTATTCATCACAAAACCATTTATTTTCTGTTTCTTTGCATTCAACGTGCCAATGCGTAACTCATTGTTTCAAATGAATTAATTTATTTTCATTTGAATGAATAGTCTGTCGGAATGAGCTTTTTTGCTAAACATTAGTCAATCAAACCAATCTACTACAAGAAAGTAAAATTGCGATAAACCTATTTGACTTAGACGCTTTATCAACACTAGTATAGCTATGTATAAAATTTCGGTGTACCTATGAACATTATCCTGTTTGCGATACCTATCTTTTTTCTGTTAATTGCAGTTGAACTCATTGCGGAAAAAGTAAAGAAAACGGATTATTATCGTCTCAATGACGCAATTACTAGTCTTAGTATAGGTGGCTTGAGCCGTATCATGGGGGTAATGAAAAACCTTGCTCCTTTTACCATTTATATCTTACTTTACGAGCATTTTGCGTTATTCGAACTTGATAGAATCGCTTGGGTTTGGCTTGGTGTATTCGTTGCATATGATTTTTTATATTATTGGAACCACCGATTTGGTCACGAGATGAGTTTTTTTTGGGCTGCGCATGTCGTTCATCATTCTAGTGAGGAATACAATCTAACCACAGCGTTGAGACAATCATCCGGTAGTTTTTTTAATTTCATCTTTTTTCTACCCTTGGCATTTCTCGGTGTAGACCCTGTTTTATTTGTTACTGTTGCCTCTGCAAACTTGGTTTATCAATTTTGGGTTCATACTCGCCATGTTGGTAAGTTAGGATTCATTGAGTGGTTTATGGTGACGCCTTCAAATCATCGAGTTCACCACGCACAAAACCAGATATACCTTGACCGCAACTATGGCGGTGTATTCATTGTCTGGGACCGTTTATTTGGTTCATACCAAGGTGAACTGGATGATGAAAAGCCGATATATGGTGTACGTAAGGCATTAAAGAGCTGGAATCCTTTGTACGCAAATATTCAAGTTTATAAACAACTTATGCAAGACAGTGTTTACACCAATAAATGGTCTGATAAGTTCAAGGTTTGGTTCGGTCGAACAGGGTGGCGTCCAAACGACGTTAGCCATAAATTCCCATTAGCGCGCGTAGATCTGTATCAGTTTTCAGCATATCAAACCGAAATTTCGCTCATAACCAAAATCTATTCTGTGCTGCAATACATAATTATTTCATTACTTGCTCTTTTCTTACTGGTCAATGCAAGTGAGTTGGATGCGAGTTATCAGCTTTGTGTAGCCTTTTTTGTGATTGCTTCGAGTATTAATTTGGCCTGGATAATGGAGAATAAACTAATCGCAATTTGGCTTGAATCGCTAAAGTTGTTAGTTGCAGGCACATTGTTATTTAATGTAGATTTGGGTGCATATACGAGTGCTGCATTCGTAACGATTTTAGTCTCAGGAATACTCTTATTCCGATTATATTTTCAGCATAAAACACAGTTTTTAGATAACAGTGAATTGAACACACACAAAAATTGAACGAGGACCTTGTTTTTAGGTCTTAGAAAACTTGGCATTCTAGGATGAAGCTCATGCAATTTATGTTTAAAATACTGCGTTTTCCTTTTGTTGTTGTGGGCAAAGTCCTAGTAATGCTATTTGGAAAAATCGACTGGTCGATGCCCCGATGGTTGGTTTACTTAGATAATTTGCGACAGCAAAGTCCAACCAAATTGGTTTTCCTTATTGTATTCATTATTGGCGTATGTGCAGGTAATTACAAAGCTTACGATTATTACCAAAGTTTGCCTGAGCCTATATTAGTTGATGCTGTCATTACGATACCAGCGGTGTCAGATGGGCTCCACTCAATAGATGAGCACAGCGACGACGTTAATAGTGATATTCGTCAAAATATACTTCGTATAGAATTTGCTTACACATCCGATGGATATTCGCCTGAAGTACCTTCTGAAATGCAGTCCGAACTGCTAAGAAGTATGCCAATTTTACCACCCATTATAGTCACTAAATTCCCTTCGGTGGCTCCTATCAATTTAGTTGGTGCTGGAGTAGAGACTGGTATCAAGCTTAGTCCAAGTAAAGCTGGGCAATGGCGATGGGAAAACGACAGAACACTGATTTTTATGCCCGAAACTCCTTGGCCTCCAGGGCAGCAATATGAAGTTAGTTTCGCACCAGAAGTATTTGATACGGACGCCAAATTTACCGATGATCAATTCGGTTTCATTACGCAGCCACTGCAGGGCAAAATTGAGACGAGTGAATTTGAATTAAGTGTTGAAGATAAGCTTAAGCAAGTTTACGTCGAGATACTATTTAATTACCCAGTTGACAAACAAAGTGTTGAGCAAGCCTTATCAATGGCATATCAGGTTAAGGGTAATAAATTAGGTAAAGCACAATTATACAAGCTGAGTTTAAGCGATAACCTGCGTTATGTAACCGCAACACTTGATATTGATACATTGCCTGATCAGCCTCGTATTGTGGAGATTAAGTTTGACCAAGGTATTAAAAGTATTTACGGCGGTGAAGCAACATCGTCAGCTTATACAAGCAAAGTCATGGTTCCTGACCTATATAGCTATTTAAAAGTAGAGAAGTCAGATGTAGACATTCTGCGCAACCTAGATAATGAGCCTGAACAATTCGTGTTACTTGGTTTTACTGACGTAATTTCGCGAGAGGAATTACTCAATAAATTGACACTTTACCTTTTACCAAATCAATCAGACAGAAACGGTAAGAGCTATTGGCAAGGGCCACGAGAAGTAACTAGCCAAGTATTGGGGAGTGCTCAAAAGGTCGATTATGTATTAATGCCCAGCGCGTTTGATAATGCTAAAAATTATCAACTTAAAGTAGATGTGCAAGGAGGGCGTCAGCTATATTTGAAACTGGAGCCAGGGTTAACTTCGGTTAATGGTTTTATTAAGCGTACTTATTTTGATCGTATTTTAGTTGCGCCAGAATATCCTCAAGAAATTATTATTGCGGGTGAGGGCTCGGTATTAACCCACAGCAAAGACCAACGACTCGCGTTTTCAACTCGGGGCATCAGCGACGTGCAAGTGAGCATAGGCAAAGTAATTGACGACGAGCTTTATCATTTAGTCTCACAAACACAGGGTGATATTAGCAATCCTAGCTTTAACAATTGGAGCTTTGACGAAACAAACCTAGCTCAATTTAATACTCAACTTATCAGTATGAACGCAGATCGTGGCGACTTAACAACGGCGAACTATGCTTCCGTTGATTTGAACGCTTTGGTTGCGAACTCAAAAGGTGGGCTCGGTCTCTTTTTCGTTGAAATTAAAGCGTGGGATAAAAATCGGGAACGCGAAATTTACGGGGTCAGCGACAAACTACTTGTGCTGGTAACTGACCTTGGCGTTATTGTTAAAACTAGCCAAGATGAAAGCCAAGATATATTTGTACAATCAATCAAGTCAGGTGCCCCAGTTGCAGGTGCACGTGTTGAATTGATTGCTAAAAACGGGACCAAGCTATTTAGTAAAAAAACCGATAGTGCTGGGCATGTTGCCTTTCCCGCGGCTAGTGGTTATAAACGAGAACAGCAGCCAGTCGTTTATGTCGTAAAACAAAAAGGCGATGTGTCATTCATTCCTTTTAACCGCTACACACGACAAGTCAATTACTCACGTTTTGATGTGGGAGGCCAATACAGTTCCCTCTCTGACAACGAGCGCGTGAATGCTTATTTGTTTACTGATCGAGGCATTTATCGTCCAGGAGAAACGGTTAATATCGGTATGATTGTTAAGGGCAAAAACTTGCAAAATTTAGGTGGTGTTCCACTTGAACTAGTGGTCCGAGATGCTCAGTACAATGAAGTTTATGTGGAAAAAGTGAAGCTTGCAAAATTTGGATTCATGGATATCGCGTTTGCTACCGAAAAACGTTTTAAAACAGGGCGCTACAATGCAAGTTTGCATTTAGTGAGAGAGCGAGAAAACTCTGCTGGCGCAAGAGACCGTCAAGTAGGCTCGGTAAACTTTGATATTGAGGAGTTTCAAGCAGACACAATGACCATTGCCAGCCAAGTAAAAGGCTTGCCAAACAGGGGATGGACAACATCACCAAAACTGACTAATGAAATTACGTTAAGCAATCTTTTCGGAGTGCCTGCACAAGCGCGCAAAGTGACTTCTGAGCTGGTCTTGATGCCAGTTAAATTTGCATTCGAAGAATATAAAAACGTGACGTTCTACGCGCCCCAACTGAAAGATGACAGTACTGACGGTCTATCTCGATTTGACGAAAGCTTAGAGGATCAACAAACCAACGCAGATGGACGAGCGGTTGTTCCTGTTGATTTGAGTCGATTCAGCAAAGGGACTTATAACGTAACATTGGAAAGCAAAGGATTTGAAGCCTCGGGTGGTCGCTCGGTTGGCACCTCGACACGCTTTTTATATTCACCATCGTCTTACCTTATTGGCTATAAAGCGAATGGCAAGCTGAGTTTTGTGAATTTGGACAGCTCAAGAAGTATAGAGTTAATTGCCATCAATAATGAATTGTTGCCAGTGGGGATGGATAAACTAATCAAGCGTATTAGCAAAGTGCAGAGCATTTCAACGCTTGTGAAGCAGTACAATGGTCGCTATGAGTACGAAAGCATTCAAAAGAATAAGGTGGTTAAGGAAGTTGACTATGCATTGCCTGAGGGCTTTGAGGAGCTTGTGCTAGATACGGCCGAAGCAGGTACTTTTGTTATCGATATGTTGAGCGTGGATGGTGAAGTTCTTTTTAGTGTTGAATATACAGTGGTCGGGGCGACCAACGATAGTGGTCAGCTCGATAAAAACGCGGAGCTAAAAGTGACGCTTGATAAAGCTGATTATCAAGACGGTGACAGTATTGAGTTGAGTATTCAAGCACCCTATGCAGGCAGCGGATTAATAAGTATAGAGAGTAATAAACTACATACATTTAAGTGGTTTACGAGCGATACCAAGAGTAGTATCCAACGTATTACTATTCCACAAGGTATAGAGGGTAATGCTTATGTCAATATTGCGTTTGTTCGCGATATTGCTTCAAAAGAAATATTTACCAGCCCATTAAGTTATGCGGTAGTACCATTTTCTATTGATCGCTCAAAACGCGTGTTAAACCTAAGCCTTAACATTGACGATATTGTGCTGCCGGGTCAGCCAATGGCGATTAATCTCGATGTATCCGAAGATGCTAAAGTCGCTGTGTTCGCCGTCGATTTAGGCATTTTACAAGTTGCTAATTACCTTACTCCAGACCCGCTGGCGCACTTCTTAAAGAAACGTGCTTTAAGTGTGCGCACCATGCAAATATTAGATTTAATTTTGCCTGATTTTGCGCTAAGCCAAATGCTCTCCGCCGCCGGGGGGGATATGGAAGCCTTCATGATGAGTGATGAAGTGATGGTTTCCGGTAGTCGAATGCAACGCTCACAAAACCCATTTGAACGAAAAGTGCAAGACCCTGCCGTGTTTTGGTCGGGTGTGGTGACAGCAAACAAAGGTCTCAATACCTACACTTTCGATGTGCCAAATGATTTTGCGGGTGGCTTGAGAGTCATGGCGGTTGCTGTAGGTGAAAAAACCATGGGCCGCGCGCAACAAGATACAATTGTCAGGGGGCCTTTTGTATTAACACCGAACGTACTCAATCATGCTGCGCCTGGCGATGAGTTTGATATTACGCTGAGTGTTGCCAATGTTGTCAAGAGCTCTGAGGACAAGGCGGAGGTAAATATACAGGTAAGTACTAGCCAACATATTAGTATTGTTGGTAGTAATGAAGCGCAAATGCAGCTGAGTGAAAACCAAGAAGAGTCTGTCCGCTTTAGAGTTAAAGCTAACGATTTACTCGGTGGTGCTAAAATAAATTTTGATGTGAAAACAATTGATGCATCAGGTAAAGTTTGGCAGTCGACAAGAACTGCAACGTTAAGCGTTCGTCCAGCCATGCCATTTTCAGTGAATATGACAACGGGTGCAGCGGTTAACGGTAAAATATCCATTGATACACCGCTCAAATTGCTCGCTCCACAATCAAGCCAGTTGTTAAAAGCCTCGGCTAGTCCGCTAGTTATAGCTGACGGTTTGAGTGACTATTTAGACCAATACCCGCATGGTTGTACCGAGCAAATAGTCAGCCAGGTATTCCCATTAGTGGGCTTGTCTAACTTATCTAAATACGCGCCTAACAATGAGACGGTAGCGACGCATTTTATGGAAGTTATTAGTAAGCTGCGTCAACGCCAAAGCTATGCTGGTGGTTTTTCATATTGGCCGAGTTCACAAGATAACGATATTGACGTAACCTTATATGTGATGCACTTTTTAATTGAGGCAAAAGCACTGGGATATGCAGTACCTCAGGACATGCTTGATAGTGGCATTCGTTATTTGGGCGATGTAGCTGCTGCGTATATTCGATCGAGTACCCGCAATCGGTCAGCTGATTCGAGTATGCTGAGCTTAAGAAAACGTGCACAAGGAATTTATTTACTGACTCGCAGCGGCGTGGTGACATCTAATTTACTGATTGATTTACTTAGCACGCTGAATAAGCAACATAAAGCTGCTTGGCGTAAAGATATATTGAGTGCTTATGTTGCAGCTAGTTATGCGTTAATGCAGCAGGACCAAGAGGCAAGGCAACTCATTAACGAGTATGATTTAAATGATCAGGACTTGTTAGTGGAACAGGCCTTTGCCGGTTTAGCTCCGCGCTTAAACTTAGATGCCCAATATTTATTCCTTGTGGCTAAACATTTCCCAGAGCAACTTACAGCGATTTCTGGCCAAGCCATACTTAACATTACACAAGCTATCTACAAAGGCGAATACAATACAATTTCGGCGGCTTACAGTATGTTGGCTTTAGGCGCCTATCATGGTGCTTATAACAAAGCGGATGCTAATTCTGCCAATGATGAACTAGAAAAAATCGACAAACAAATTACTTTTATTGCATCAACCCTGCAAGAACAAACAGCTCTTAATGTTGATTATCAACCTTTTGCGACCGCTAGTTATCCTATTGGTACCGAGCGCATAGAAGCGAATATTGCACGTGAGGCGTTGGCTAAGGTTGGTGGGCTTTATTATGTGAATGTGCAGGCGGGTTACCCGTTGGCATTGCCTAGTGAAGCCAAAACTAATGGCATCGAGGTGCAACGAACATTCATTAATAAAAACGCTGAAATTGCGGAAAATATCAAACCAGGCGATGAAATAACAGTTAGGTTACGCGTACGCTCCACACAGTTTGAAAATATTGAAAATGTGGCTGTTGTTGATTTACTGCCGGGCGGTTTCGAGGTCATACGTGAATCGGTTAATCGCAGTTCGGGTGCGGGGTCGTCCAATTACATCGATATTCGAGAGGACCGTATTGTATTTTATGCCAATATTACTAACCGAGTTAGTGAAATTACATATAAAGTGAAAGTCACCGCCGCTGGCAAATTCAATGTCCCCTCAAGCTTTGCTGAAGCGATGTATGATCGGTCATTAACCGGATACTCAGCAGCCTCAACAGTAGAAGTTACGGCGATAGAATGATGTTTGCTGTTTTGCGTACTTCAACCCAGCGCTTCTATCAGCGTTTAGCTTGGCGCTTTAAAGTGTTTGTGGTGATTTTCTTCGCTCTATTTACAAGTGCGCTAATATACTTTTTATTACCTAAGCCAGACCTCGTTAATTACCAAAGCTATTCAACCGCAATTTTTGATCGTAATGATCAACTACTGCGCATCGCATTAGCGCAGGACGACAGATATCGCTTATATACCTCTATTGACGATATTGCTGAGCACTTGCAGCGCGCAACAATACTTTATGAGGACCAGAACTACTATAATCATTCAGGCGTCGACTACCTCGCATTGTTACGCGCTTTTTGGCAAACCTATGCACTGCAAGAGCGACGTATTGGCGCGTCAACGATCGTTATGCAAGTGGCTAAATTACATTGGAATATCCGTTCGAATAAGCTTATCGGTAAAATGCATCAGATATTTAGAGCGCTGCAGCTGTCTCGACATTACTCAAAACACGAACTCCTTGAGGCTTATTTAAATTTAGCACCCTATGGTGGAAATATTGAAGGTATTGGGGCGGCTAGTTTGATCTATTTCGATAAGCCGGCGTCAGCATTGAGTCTTGCTGAAGCGCTTACATTAGCCGTTATACCGCAAAATCCGACTTCGCGTAATCCTTCTAAACCTGAAGGTATTGCCGCTGTTAGACTAGCCAAGCAGCGCTTAATTGAAAGTTGGTTGGCACAATATCCACAAGATCAGCAAATATTAAGCGTGGCTAACTTACCTTTGTTTGTGCGTAAAGCGAAAGACTTACCTTATAATGCGCCACATTTTGTACAATATGTGCTTGCTCAACAGCCCCCAAATTTTAACAGCAAGTCAACCAACTCTTCTGCGAGCGGTCAACAAATCAAAGGTACGATTGACCTTTATTTACAACAGAGACTTGAAGCAGTATTGCAAGGCTACATTACACAAAACCAAAGCCGTGGTTTTAACAATGCGAGTGCATTGCTATTAAACAGCAAAACGATGCACATAGAAGCCATGATTGGTTCGGCTGATTTTAATAATCTGAGCATACAAGGACAGGTTAACGGAACAACGGCGAAACGATCACCGGGCTCAACGTTAAAACCATTCGTTTATGCACTAGCCATCGACGCGGGGCTGATCCATCCAATGACAATGTTAAAAGACTTACCAAAAAAGTACGCAGGTTTTACGCCAGAAAACTTTGGTAAGGGATTTAAAGGTCCAATTTCTGCTCAAGATGCGTTGATTAAAAGCCGAAACGTGCCTGCTGTTGAATTACAGTCTCAGTTGATTGAGCAACACGCTTCAGTTAACAGTAAACAAAATAGTACGCAGGGGCTCACTCTTTATGATTTTCTGCAAAATACAGGCATTACGCAGTTGCGGGAACGTGATTTTTATGGTCTTGCTCTCGCATTAGGTGGTGCTGAACTCACTATGCTGGAATTAACTGAACTTTATGCAATACTGCCTAATGCAGGAAGGTATAAAAGCGCAGTAAGTGCTCACTGGGTAAGTGGTAAAAAGACATCTGATAATACCGAAACTAAGAAGCAACTATTAAGTGCAGAAGCGGCGTTTTTAGTGTCTGACATGTTAAGGAAAAACCCAAAGCCACATTCCTTGAGTACGTTTCATAGTTCACCTGAGCGCCGCAATGAGGAAAATGTGGCGTGGAAAACAGGTACCTCTTGGGCTTTCAGAGACGCATGGGCAGTAGGAATATCGGGTGACTATGTGTTAGCCGTTTGGATCGGTAACTTTGATGGGGAAGGCAATAACGCGTTTATTGGCAGAACCGCAGCTGGTCCTTTGTTTTTCAATTTATTGAATGTTATTAATCAAAATCAGGCAGCCCCAATTGACTCCAAGCCTCCGCCACTATTGAATCTTAAATGGGTAGATATCTGCAAAACAACAGGTGATTTATATGAGTCAGAGTGCCCTGATAAGGGTCAAACCTTATTTATTCCGGGTGTGTCACCAATAAAAAGTGCCAATATTTATCGTAAGGTTTGGGTAGATAATACAACGGGTCTGAGGCGCTGCGATAAAAATTCAATACTGGCAACGAAAAAGACATTCGCCTTTTGGCCTACAGAATTTCAATCGCTCTTCGCAGAAGCTGGAGTGCATATCGAAAAGCCACCACGATTTATGCCGAACTGTGCTTTGGATACTATAGCCGGCCAAGCGAGTCAGCCACAAATCAGCTCGCCACAATCGCTGGTTAACTATGTTGTTGAAACCAGTTTACAAAGCAAGGCACTAATACCACTAAAAGCCAGTGCTGACGCAGCAGCCAATTATTTGTATTGGTTTGCAGATGGGCAATTTATAGGCAGCACTGATTTATCGGACATGTTGGGTAGTAAACCCTTGATATGGTCCGCAAAGCCGGGTAATTACGACATCCAAGTGATTGATGACCTTGCCACAAGTGCAACTGTTTCAATAAAAGTACAGGCGGTAAAGTAAGTAATTTGCAATCAATTCATGTTTTTAACCGGGAAATGACGGGGTTGAGATTAATAATTTAAGCATTTTACTACCGCATTTACTGGTTTTACGGCCCCATTTCGATTAACCTAAATACCTTAAAGGTATAAGAAAAAAGACTCTTGATTTTTACCACTGACTAATTCACGTCAATCGGTACTAAACGTAATTTTAATTTAAAACAAAACAATAAGAAAACTATCATGACATTAACTAAATCAAAGCACTTTTCTGCTATCTTATTTTCACTCGCAATGGTTGTTCCTGTTGCAGCCCACGCAACGGTTGTAGAAGTGCGCACCGTGTTAGGTAACTTCGAAGTTAATCTATTTGATGAAGCCACACCTGAAACGGTTGAGAACTTTTTGAGTTACGTTAATTCAGGTTCTTATGCGAATAATGTTGTACACAGAACCGAGGCTAGCTTTGTAATGCAAGCAGGTGGTTTTACTTACAACAATGTTTTTCCTCCGACACCGATTCAAACGGGTGCAGCTGTTATCAACGAACCGGTATTTTCTAACGTTCGGGGCACCATTGCTATGGCAAAAGTGGGCGGGAATATAAATAGTGCAACGTCGCAGTGGTTTATAAATATAAACAACAATGCTGCTAATCTTGACGTACAAAATGGTGGTTTTACTGTATTTGGACAGGTTTTGGGAAATGGCATGGAGATTGTTGACGCAATTACAAGCACACCTAACTTTAATTTCGGGGGGGCTTTTACTAGCATTCCATTGCGAAACTATACATCCGCTGATCAGACTGCAGGTACGGCACCAACAGACAGTAATCTAGTTTTGATGACTGACATCGTAGTTGTCAATGCAGAAGTGATTACTAACTCAAGCTTAAATCCGGCGCGCAATACATTGTTAGACACGGGTACGAATAACGAGGGAAATGCTGACAATCCGAATAGCTCAGGCGGTTCGATAGGAACGCTTTTGATTTCGTTAATGGCAGTATTTGCATTAAGAAGGAGGCTGCTTAATGCATAAAACGACACTCTATTATCCATCCAGCTTGACTTAAACACAGTCCGTATCTATCGAGCTGGAAGGTATGTATCAGTATAACAATCGCAGG
This sequence comes from Glaciecola sp., assembly GCA_047637355.1. Classification (GTDB taxonomy): domain Bacteria; phylum Pseudomonadota; class Gammaproteobacteria; order Enterobacterales; family Alteromonadaceae; genus Glaciecola. Next base: position 27,317 of record JBLIKA010000011.1, read on the forward strand.
TGTATTAATGCGATATGGCCTAATCCTAGGTATATAAATTTATAGTTAAGTATAGCCGCCAATAGGGCTGAATATCGCAATTTTAAAAGGCTTCTGATAATCTCGCAACATAATTAGTTTGATGTAGTCGAAATCATATGAAGTCATTCTCAAGTGGTGATGTTGCAAAAATTTGTGATGTTAATCCACGAACAGTAATCCGCTGGATAGAAGCAAAAAAATTAAAGGCTTTTAAGTTGCCTGGTCGAGGCAACAACCGAGTAAAGCACAGCGACCTACTTGATTTTTTGGTGCACAACCAAATTCCGGTACCGTCTGAATTGATTGTCGAAAAAGAGAAATCGTGTTTTATAGTGTCTGTTGAAAAGCAACTGGTCAAGAACGCACAGCGCATAGCTAGAAATGCTGGTTTCGTGACCCAAGTATACCAACATGGCATTGAGTCGGGTGTTGAAATTGCTCAACACAAACCGTCTCTAATTATGATTGACAGTCAAACGTCACGCGTAGACATCCCCGCGCTGACCAAAGTAATTGAGTCGAAGTTAGAGTATAAGCCGCACATCATTATTTTTGATGAATTTACCGACCACAGGTTATCTACGGAGCACGATGCGAAAGTGTTTAAATTAGCAAAACCACTTGATAATTATGCACTTGCGATGGTGCTCGATTCTATAATCGAGACAGAACAAGAGACCTATGCATGAAAAAAAGGCTTTTAAGCCTGATTTTGTATTGCTGCTGTACGACATCGTTGTTAGCAAACAATGATCAATCACAATTAACCTTTGGGGTTGTTCCTCAGCAATCTGCTAAAACATTGGCTGCCAAATGGGGGCCAGTTTTTGATCGCTGGTCACAAGAATCTGGCATTAAAATAAAATTTATTACAGCGAAAAATATTCCGACGTTTGAGGAACGGCTGCTTCAAGGTACGTATGACATAGCATACATGAATCCATATCACTATGTCCTTTATCATCAAGCGTCAGGTTACTTGGCCATGGCAAAGGAAAAAGATAAGCTATTGCAGGGTATCATTGTCGTTAGTAAAAATAGTGACATTTATGACCTAGAGGATCTCCAAAAAGTTGAGATGGCATTTCCGGCACCGGCCTCGTTTGCAGCCACGATTATTCCTCTCGCACATTTAGCCAAAATGAATATACGCACCAAAGCGACATTCGTATATTCGCACGATTCTGTCTACTTAAATGTCGCCAAGGGATTCTTCAACGCCGGTGGAGGCGTTATGCGTACCCTAAAAACAACGCCCGCGGAAGTTCAAGATAAGCTACGTATAGTTTGGAAAAGTGAGGGGTTTACGCCGCATGCCATTGCATCGCATCCTAGGGTGTCTGCTGAGACGCGCGAGAAACTCCTGAGTGCGCTCGAACGTTTGCAAAAAGACGATACTTTTATGCAGTTGTTGGGTAACTTAAATCTTAACCCTTTTGTTAGAGCACAAGCTAACGATTGGGATAGCATCAGGAATTTAAATATTATAGGGGTAACGGGCCATATTGCCCCGTCAATGCAAGTCAATTAAGTAGAGTAGTTCATGCGTTTATCATTGAAGGCTAAAACGATATTAGGTACCGCTTTGATTCAAGGCGTGTTGCTTCTTCTGTTAGTTTTTACAGTGACTAAATTTATGGCTGACATTGCTAATGAAAATCTCGGTAAACGAGCTGAAACAGCGGCAAAACTTTTTGCAACAACATCAAAAAATAGCGTTTTATCTTACGACCTCGCTTCTCTCGACTCTATCGTTAGTGAAGTAATCGACAACCCAGATGTTGTTTATGCTCGTGTTGTTGATGAGTCTGGCAAAGTATTCGCGAAAAAAGGCGACGCAGTTGCTATTATTCGTCCTTTCCAAGCTGATAGCAATGTATCTGACGTTGATGATGGTGTTTTTGATTCGACTTCACCAATTATTGAGAGTGGTACCTTATATGGACGTGTTGAAATTGGCATAAGCGTTACTCAGGTGCAAAGTTCTATTGCGTCAATCACTCGTTTGACGGCAGGTATAGCATTGTTTGAAATGGTCTTAGTTGCGCTGTTTTCGTTATTTTTAGGAGGCTATCTAACCAAACAACTCAATGTGCTGCGCCAGAGTGCCAAAAATATCTCAAAAGCCCTCGACTCAGGTCAATTTGACGTCGCCAGAGTGCCTGAAGATTCACAAGCTGAGTTAGCAGAAGTAATTAGTGCCTTTAATTCTCTAATTGATAGTTTAGAAGGAGAACAAAAACGTACAACATCATTTCAGAATGCGTTACAGAACCTTAATCGGACATTGGAAGCCAAAGTAGAGAAACGAACCCACCAAATTGAACTGCAGAACTGCGAATTAAAGCAGATTAATAACGATCTAAAGTCCGCACAGCAACAGTTGATGCAGGCCGAAAAAATGGCGTCCGTTGGCCAATTAGCTGCGGGGCTAGCTCATGAAATTAATACTCCTATTGGCTTTATTAAAGGTAATGTTAGCTGTTTAAAAAATTACATCGATGTTTATGTTGAAGTGTGCACTCGCGCAAAGGCCTTATCGGGTTTGCATAGTGAGACTGCAGTTTTCAATGAACACCAAGCAGCAGTGATTAATGAATTGACGAGCTATCTGGAAAGCCAAGATATTGATTTTATCAACAACGACATAAAAGAACTCCTAGTGGATACCGAGGGCGGTTTAAAGCGTGTGATTGAGATAGTGCAAAATATGAGAATATTTTCACGAGCAGATAGCGATAGTATGCAACTGATTGACATTAACCAATGTATTTTGACGACCGCAAAAATGGTAAAGTCTAAAATAGAGCAAAATGCGCAGCTCATCTTAGAGTTAAAAGATGTACCACTAACACTATTAAATGTTGGAAAAATCAACCAAGTGTTAACAAACTTAGTAATGAATGCTGGCCAGGCTGTTGAGTTAAATGGAATTGTCGCTATTAGATCTGAAGTTGTGGGTAGTGATATTAAAATACATATAATCGATAATGGATGTGGAATGGATGAGGTAACCCTCAAAAATATTTTTAATCCATTTTTTACAACTAAGGCAGAAGGCGAAGGAACAGGACTCGGTCTATCAATTTCATTTGATATTATGCAAGAGCATGGTGGGTCTATTGACGTGCGCAGTCGAGAGGGTAAAGGTACTACATTTACCCTCATATTACCGATTACACAAACTGTTGAGAATAAAGCCGATTATGTCAGATATTAAAAGTGATTTACCAACTAGTCCGATTTTTAAGGTTCTCTTAATTGATGACGAAGTAAATATTTTAAGAACCATGAAGCGTATTTTTCATGGTAGACCGTTCAAATTAATATTGGCTGACAGTGCGCAAAAAGCGCTTGAATTTATGCAAACCACCACTGTCCATGTGGTTGTTTCTGATATGAAGATGCCGGGAATGAGTGGGGCTGAATTCTTAGCGAAAGTTGCCGTAGACTTCCCGCAAACATATCGAATCGTTTTGTCTGGATTCGCCGATTTAGAATCTACCCTTGACGTCATTAACAATGGGAAAATACATCGTTTCTTGCAGAAGCCGTGGGATAATCAAGAGCTTATTAATGCAGTAGAACATGGCATTATGCAATATAGCTTAGCATCTGAGAATACGCGATTATTGAAATTAACAGCACAGCAAAATAAGCAACTCAGCTTGATGAATAATACCTTAGAAGAAAAGGTCGAACAGCGCACCAAGCAGTTAAAAAGCGCGTTACTCATATCTGAAAGCAGTACTTCAGCGATCAAAAAAGTCGTTTACAATATGGTAAGTATGAATCCGAACGTAAGTGGTGCTTTTGCTAAATCGGTTAGTAAAATTGCTGTGGACATTGCACAAAAAATGAACTTAGATAAAACGGAGATTGAAGATATTGGTTTTGCCGGTCTAATTTGTGAAATAGGTATGGTCGGGCTATATTCAAAAGTGCTAACAACTCCGTTCAATAAGCTAACCGCTGCGCAACAAGATGCCTATTTTGCTCAATCATCAAAGGCCCGACTTATCTTAAGCCCAGCACAGCAATTGCACAATGTAACCGACATCATTGCTCATCAATTCGAATATTTAAGTGGTCGCGGATTTCCAAATGGTGTTGAGGGAGGTAATATTCCCGTAGGTGCTAAAATACTTTCTGTTGCAAGAGACTATATGCGTTATCGCAAAGGAAAAATGGATGGTATCGATTACAGTGTTGCTGATTCGATTGCGAAGCTATTGAGTTATTGTAGTCTAAAATATTACGATGCCAGCATTGTAAATGTACTGAGGACCCAACAATTAGCAGCATCAGAGGATAAATATGACATTGGAGTGCGCTCCGACCAGCTGAAATCGGGCATGATATTGGACGAGTCACTGTATAACGAAAACGATATTCTTATATTGCCACAAGGGCACGTATTCGATGAAGGCTCAATTACGAGAATTAGAGCGTTAGAAGAGCGCTTTAATATGACACTGTCTATCTTGATTAAAAAGTAGGCTTATTCGTTTAAATCGTACTTTTGATAAAGCATAGAAAGACGGCTTACGAGGTAAGTAAGCCTTTATAGACGTTATTAGCCTTTTCAAAAGAGTTTTGTTGCTCTAGTAACCTAGCTAATAAACGCCCATCTTGTGGGTTACTAGCTAGTTCGAGTGCTTTCCTGACCGCTTTTTCAGCAAGTTCGTTATCGCCGCTGTTATAAGCTAAATGCGCTAACACTGAATACAACTGTGCGTTGTTCATATCGACCTTTATCCAACTTTCTATCAGGCGCATTGCTTGATGGGGTGAAGGATGTTTGAGCTGTTTAAACAAACTATGGAATGCAGGATTTCTGGTTTTCCTAGCAAGCTCAACTAAAATAGGTTCTGCGTCTTTGGATAGACCTTGATCAATAAGTAATTGCACATATACAATTTGATTAGCAATATCTTTTTTGGCTGCGCGAGGTAACGAAGCCCATTTTTCTTTAAGCGCATTTGCACCCTGTTTACTTGCTATTTCGGAAAACTCACCTTGCACAGCTTGTTGTGCCCATTGCACATAGTCATCACCCAATACTTTTTTATGGGCACTAAGTTTTTCTTTTACCAATGCCCATTTACCCAGTGCTGCAAGCGCCGACAACCATAACCTAACGACAACAGCTTGTTGTTGAGCTTTGGTATCAATACTTTCTAATATCAGTTCAGCTTGTTGAAATTGATGTTGTTGTATTAACCATGCTACTTGTTGTATTTTTGCTGAAGCTTCTGACTCAGGAAAAGTTTCAGCGATATTCAATAAGTTTTCAACGTTGTTGCCATTATTAATGCGTCTATCAATGTCCGCCGCCAACATATAGTTAGCACCGTCGAATTCGCCAGGAAAGGTTTTATTGATGTACTTTTGTGCACCTTCATAATCACCGATGGCACAGGCATTAATGGCGTTGTATAAGGCTTTGCTTTGTTTTCTTTTAGACAACATACCAAACCAATTGCGCGAGCCAGCAATCACTCTAAAAATGCGCTTAATTGCCCACCACAAAACAACCATAACAATGAAACTAATAAGTAGGCTTATAACTGCACTGACAACTGTCATTTGGACGCGCCACTCGCCCATTGCTATGAATATGCGACCCTTTTCACCTATGGCAGCATGTCCAAATAATAGACCGCCAAAAAACAGAATGAGTAGGAAAAAGTAAAGCAGTAGTTTTCTCATAACGCACCTGTATCGGTATTATTGTTGAAAACACTTTGCACCCGCTGTTCAATGATATCTTTCAGTGCATCAGCTGACTGCAATTGACGTGGGTAATCTTTAGCGACATCAGTATTTTGGAGTTGCTGTAGGGCATCTGCAAACTGTTTTACGTTGTTATCGTCTAGTTGAAAGTGTTCAACCACAAGCGCGGTAGCCTGTTGTAATGCATTCAAATATAAGCTTTTTTGTTGGTCCAACGCTGCGCTTTTTGCCTGCGACAATGCTAGTTTAAGTTGCTCCGTAATTAACCAACGCTGTTTGGTTGAAAGGTAGGGAAGAATGGGCTTATCGCTAGTCTCTATTTGAATAAAGTCGTCGACTAGTGAATTCCATGTTTTGCTAATGTTAGATTGCCAATCACTGATATTTTCGCTGAGTTCATTCTGCTCATTGTTATTCTCAATTTCAGGAATTTTAAGCGCATTTAAAGGTAAATTATTAACTTGAGGTATCATGCCAGATAGCGCCAACGCGACTGAGTTAATCGATACCGGATTTATTTGATGTAGTATTTGAATATCTTCCGCTATGAGTTTTCGAACCGGAAATAAAGACGGGTCACCAATATCTTCTAATCGCGAATCCGCAGCTTGCAACATAAGCATGGCAGTACTTACATCGTTTTCTAGCCACAATTTGCGTCCGGCTATGCGCACTAAATAGTCAGCTTCTGCCAACAACCAATCGGCTGGACGTCTACCCGACATGTCTGCAACTCTTGATTTTAAAGCCTCGTTTGCATCTACATTTTGCAGTATTTGCTGTAGCAAACTATCCATGTTTTTATTTAAAACCTGATTTTGCTCGGTTAAGCTTGCATTTATTTGAAGTAATTCAGCGTCATTTTTTACAAAATTTCCCTCTATTTTTGATATCGCAGAGTCTATGTTGGACAATTTAGCTTCGATTTTGACGCCTGTATCTGAATCGTTTGTCTGATTTTGCTGCCACTGATACCAAGTCCAGGCAGCGGCGGAGCAGATACCGAAAATTAACAAAAAGTTAAATACGCTAAATAGCCAGAGACCGCCCGTGCTTATTTTTTTAGGCGCGACTTCTGCGTCGAAAGCTGACTCAGACTCAATAATAACTGCATCCTCCACAGCGTTCTCTGTGCTGTCCGATGCGTGGTCAGAAGGGCTTGACTCTTTGTCACTCATGTTATGTTCCTTTAACTTGATTAGCGGCAGCAATGAGATGACTGTCGGTAGCACCATTACTGGTAAAAATGTTCTTTGCGCCTAGCGCGCTGAGATGTTGTTTTAATCTTTTACTGACCACTATCCATTGACATTTACTTAGCCAATCATGCTCAAAATAATTATAGGCTGCATCAATAATTTCTGTGCTTGTGGCAATAATACATTGAATATCCTCAGCCTTAAAGTGTGCTGTATAGTATGGTTCTTTTAGCAGAATACGTTCATATAAATCAAATGTTTTAACTTCAATACCATTTGCACTCAATGTGTCGATAATCAGATGCCTACCGCCCTTGCCTTTAAGTACAGCTACCTTTGGCTTGTTAATTTTTAAGTGCGAAATGCTGGCTAAAATTCCTTCTGAATTTGATGGCCGCGCTTGCACAACTTTTGAGTGGCGGCTAGATAGCTTTTTGGCGGTGGTAGCACCGACGGCGATAAAGATTAAATTTGATGTTTTGGAATGCGTTGAGGCATTAATATAGAGGTCGGCTGCTACCGTACTTGTGACCACAACAAGATCTGGGTTAAATTCAAATAGCTCGGGTAATAACTCAGTAGCACTCGGAAACGCAACTGTTTCAATTAGGCCACAGCCGAGCGCACTTAATCCTGCCTCTTGGAAGCACGCTACTGAATCGGCTAATTTAGCTTTTGGACGCAGTATCAAATACATGTTGGTTATTGCCTCTGTGTTTATTTAATCAGTGCTTAAGGAATCCAGAATAGACCTCGCGCCTTTTGCAAGTAGTTGACTCGCCACCGTCTCACCAATTTTCTCAGCATCGGTTAACGGCCCCTGAGCTTGCGCTTTCAACATTGTTTTACCATCAGGCGTACCAACCAGTCCGCGCAATAATAATAAGTTACCGTCAAGCACTGCGTAACTGCCAATCGGGACTTGGCAACTCCCTTCTAGTCGAGCGTTCATTGCGCGCTCGGCTTTAACGCGTATTGCCGTGGCAGTGTGATTAAGTGGTGCTAACAATGCGATTAATTCAGCATCGTCATTGCGACACTCAATACCTACTGCGCCTTGGCCAACCGCAGGTAAGCTAAGATCAGCGTTGATTTCTTGTTGTATGCGGTGATGCATACCTAAGCGTATTAGTCCTGCACACGCTAATATAATAGCGTCATATTGACCATTATCCAACTTTGACAATCGAGTATTTACATTGCCACGCAAATCCTTAATGATTAGGTCGTCACGATATGCCCGTATCTGGCATTGCCTGCGTAAACTAGATGTACCAACAACAGCGCCCTTGGGAAGGGTTTGTAGCGACTCAAAGGTGTTTGAAACAAACGCATCAAACGGATTTTCACGTTCACAAATAGCGTGTAAACCAAACCCATCAGGGAAAGCAACGGGTAGGTCTTTCATTGAGTGCACTGCAATATCAGCTTCACCATTTTGCATGGCAATTTCAAGTTCTTTAATAAATAAACCTTTGCCACCAATTTTGGCAAGAGGTGTATCTAAAATGCGATCGCCTTGCGTCGACATGGGCAGCAACTCAACCGTTACTTGCGGATGATGTTCAAGCAATTTGGCTTGCACATACTTGGCTTGCCACATAGCTAAGTCACTTTTTCTAGTGGCAATTCGAATAACGCGTTGTGAAGATTTGGTTGTGCTCATATTACCTATCTGTTGTGTTTTCTATGCTAGTTTGGCTTGAATAAATGCGGAAATGTCAGCAACCTCAGGCATACATACGTTGTGTTGCATCATGTATTCTTTCCATTCAACACTATAGCCATTCTCTTTCATTGTTTGAAAGGCTGAATTACCTAAAAATAAAGGGACAACCTCATCTTGTTGGCCATGTGCAAAAAATACAGGAGTGTCTTGATTTTCAACAGATTTCTCAGCACCTAAGCTTTGTGGTGCACACATGTATGTGCTCAAAGCAACAATGCCCGCTATGGGCTGTGTAAATCTAGCACCTAGATGCAATGCAATCACGCCACCTTGTGAAAATCCAATAAGCATAATTTTTTTAGAATCAATGCCTGAATCTATTTCAGCACGAATGAGCTGCTCAATGCGCTGCGATGAATCAATAACACCGTCAAGATCTGCGCGTGAATCCATATCCATCGATTTAATGTCATACCATGCGCGCATTTCCATGCCATTATTGATGGTAACTGGACGAATAGGAGCATGTGGAAAAATAAATTTTACACCCAATTCGTCGGGCAACTTAAGTTCAGGGGCAATAGGTGCAAACCCGTTACCTGAATCACCTAAGCCATGGAGCCAAATTATGGTCGATTTATGTTCGCCTTGTGACTGAATTTCAACGGCAGATAATAATTCTTGAGTCATTAATTTATCCTTGTAGGCTGAGTTTTACGGGTTGGCCAGCTTGTTTACTTACGGCTTCATCAAAAAAAGCAAAAAACTCGACACCAGTGCGCTCATCTATCCATACACCATCGTTGTAATTAAAGTGATGACCATTAAACTTTGTTGCAACCCAAAGTTGATGCAATGGCGCCTGTTTGTTCAAAATAATTTTAGTGTGATCAAGCATCGTTAAGGTCAGGATCCCGCCTGCACCTTCATAGTCGATGTCCACTTCACATACATCTAAGGCCTCTTCAATTGAAATAAAGAGAGTGTCTATTAGTTCATGGTACTCTGTATCTTTTATCATCTGGATTTCCAATTTGCACACTTTACTTTTGCTTATGCTACCATTGTTAATTATAGCAACACTATCAAATAGCAAAAATTCATAAATATGTCCAAAACTACTCATGTTTACACGCCGGTGAAATCTGCTCAACAGTTAGGTAATCTTTTTATCGTTGCAGCACCATCTGGTGCGGGGAAGTCAACGCTGATCAAAGAGATTTTAAATAAATCGAGCCAGCAGCAACCTATGCAGTTATCAGTATCACACACCACCCGGGCGCCTAGAAAGGGTGAGCAAAATGGCATTGAATATCACTTTGTTGATCATGCTACATTTAAAAGCATGATTGAAGCTGATGCTTTTTATGAACATGCTGAGGTATTTGGTAATTATTATGGTACCTCCAAAGCAGCAATTAGCGATAAGCTTCAGCAAGGTATTGACGTATTCTTAGATATCGATTGGCAGGGCGCTCGACAAGTTAAGCTGCAAAATCCGTCGGTAATAAGTATTTTTGTGCTACCGCCTTCGGTTGCAGCTCTGCAAGTTAGATTATCCGGCCGTGGACAGGATTCTGAAGAGGTTATTGCGAAACGGATGGCTGAGGCGCAGTCAGAAATGTCCCACTTTAACGAATTCGATTTTGTCATCGTCAATGATAATTTAGTAAGCGCACACAATGACTTTGAGTCGATCATCAATACGCAACGTCTTTGTTTAGAAAATCAGCTTATTAGGCATGCCTCACTTTTTTCGAGCTTGTTTACAATAAAGTAGTCCAATTGGTCTTTAGGTAAACGAATTTACTATGCTTTAGTAATGTTATGCAGTATACTTCGCGACCATTTTTTGAAATACCTATTGATTTATCGGAGCACTATATGGCACGTGTAACAGTTGAAGATGCTGTAAACCAAATTGGTAACAGATTTGATTTAGTATTAGTTGCAGCTCGTCGCGCGAGACAACTCGCTACAGAAGGCAAAGAGCCACTAGTAGATGTGGGTAACGATAAGCCAACGGTAGTTGCTCTTCGTGAGATTGAGTTGGGTTTGGTTACTGCTAAAACAGTTGAACAATCAGACTTGCACGACCAACGCGAGCAAGAAGCGGCTGAATTTGCTTCAGTAGCGAGCATTCTTTCAGAAAAATAAAAATTAAATGCTAAGTTAAAATGCCTCTTTGGCTCAGTAAACCTAGCGCTCTAATTCAATTATTTAGCTGAAAATAAAAATATATTATAAAACGCCGATGAAAATCGGCGTTTTTGCGTTTGCAAAGCGCCAAAATAACCGTATTCTACAAGTATTGTCACTTACTTTTTTAATTATTATCTGTGTATCTATTTGAAGGTTTAAAAACTAAGGTAAGTAAATACTTACCATCAGATCAAGTCGAATATGTTCAAGCGGCTTATATACTTGCGCGCGATGCTCACGACGGTCAAACGCGCAGTAGTGGCGATCCCTACATAACTCACCCTGTGGCCGTTGCCGGTATTCTTGCCGACATGAACCTTGATTATGAGACTTTAATGGCGGCATTACTGCATGACGTCATTGAAGATACGCACTACAGCAAAGAAGATTTAACCCTCGCTTTTGGTGAGACAGTTGCCGAGCTGGTTGAAGGCGTGAGTAAGTTAGATAAGCTAAAATTTGGCAGCAAACAAGAAGCGCAGGCTGAAAACTTTCGCAAGATGCTAATGGCGATGGTACAAGATATTCGGGTTATTTTGATTAAGTTAGCTGACCGCACTCATAACATGCGAACGCTAGGTTCATTGCGCCCCGATAAACGCCGTCGTATTGCCTTAGAAACCCTCGAAATTTATTCTCCGTTGGCCCACCGCTTAGGTATTCATGATATAAAAAACGAGCTTGAAGACCTCGGTTTTCAGGCTATGTACCCCATGCGTCATCGGGCTTTGCGTTCTGCGGTAAACCAAGCGCGCGGCAATCGTAAAGCGATAATTGAAAAAACTCAAAATGAATTGGTTCAGCGCCTCGAGTCTTATGGTATTCATGGCTCTGTGCTAGGTCGTGAAAAGCATCTTTATAGTATTTATCGTAAGATGAAAAACAAAGAGCTGTCGTTTACTGAAGTGATGGACATTTATGCTTTTCGAGTTGTCGTAGAAAGTGTGGATAATTGTTATCGTGTTCTCGGTGCTATGCATGGCTTGTATAAGCCGATCGAAAATCGATTTAAAGACTATATCGCGATCCCGCGCACTAACGGTTATCAGTCGTTACATACGTCATTAATTGGGCCTCATGGTATTCCTGTTGAGGTACAAATTCGTACTGCAGAAATGGACCACATGGCTGACAAAGGTGTCGCGGCTCATTGGCTTTATAAGAAAGCTGCGGATAAAGGCACGACCGCACAACTGCGGGCAACTCAATGGATTCAGTCGTTAATCGAACTGCAGCTGCGCTCTAGCACATCGGCTGAATTTATTGAAAGTGTGAAATCTGACTTATTCCCTGAAGAAATCTATGTATTTACTCCTAAAGGCACCATTATCGAACTGCCGATGGGCGCAACAGCGGTTGATTTCGCGTATGCAGTGCACTCTGATGTTGGCAATACTTGTGTTGGGGCAAGGGTGGAACGCCGAAACTACTCATTGAGTAAGCCTTTGGAGAACGGTCAAAGTATAGAGATTATTACGTCACCAAGAGCGAAACCTAACGCAAACTGGCTGAACTTCGTGGTGAGTGCGCGTGCTCGCAGCAATATTCGCCACTTCCTCAAACGCCAGCAATCTGAAGATGCTGTAAGTATGGGTAACCGTTTATTGCGGCACGCTTTAGGTACGATTAAATTAGATGAAATCTCTCGTGCCGAAATTGATCGCGTAGTCGAGGAAACTAAGTATGAAAGTTTTGATGATTTACTTACAAATATTGGAATGGGTAATGAATTAAGTGCAATCGTTGCTAGGCGTTTGGTTGGTGAAAATGCTGAGCTTTCTGACAAAAAATCGCATGTTGCAATACGCGGTACTGAAGGTTTATTGGTACATTTTTCACGTTGTTGCCATCCGATCCCTGGTGATGAAGTGGTTGCTATTTTGTCGCCAGGTCGCGGCATTGTTATCCACCAAACGGGTTGCACTAATATTCGTAAGCTTAGTAGAGAAGAACCACAGCGCGTATTGCCAATGGAATGGGATGATGTACCCCATGGTGAGTTTAAGGCAGCACTGCGTTTAGAGTTATTCAATCATCAGGGTACGTTGGCCGCACTGACTAGGACTATTGTGAGTTGCGACTCTAGTATTATTAATTTACAAACAGAAGACCGTGAAAATAGTATTTATGTCATAGATATTGAACTCACGACCAAAAATCGCGTTCACCTTGCCAATATTATGCGCAGAATTCGCGCTATACCTGAACTTCAAAAAGTCTCGCGGCACAGTCAATACAAACCAAAGTAATCTATTTTAAAAAAAAGGAAAATCTATGCCCAAGGCTATCATTCAGACCGACGACGCACCTGCCGCTATAGGCACATACAGCCAAGCAGTCAAAGCAGGTAATACAGTGTATCTGTCAGGGCAAATCCCACTGGTGCCGAGCACGATGGAAATGGTCTCACACGACTTTGCTGAACAAGCTGTGCAAGTATTTGAAAATTTAAAAGCAGTATGTACTGCAGCTGGTGGTGATACATCACACTTGGTTAAGGTTAATATATTTTTAATCGACCTTGGTCACTTTGCAACCGTTAACCAAATTATGGCCAAATACTTTAAGCAGCCTTATCCAGCGCGCGCTGCTATTGGTGTATCTCAATTGCCCAAAGGCGCACAAATTGAGATTGATGGTGTAATGGTGCTACCTGAATAACGCTTGGAAACATCTGTATGAATCAAAGCATGTCGATGGACCGTTATACTCGTATTCGCCAATTACTAAAAATGAGACAACCTGATCTCACCGTATGTTTGGAAGAAGTGACCAAAGCGCATAATGTTTCTGCGGTTATTCGCACATGTGACGCAGTAGGTGTTCATCAGGTTCATGCCGTATGGAATGAACCTGAAAACCTTCGCAAGTGCACCGCAATGGGCAGTGACGTTTGGGTGAAAACGCAACTTCACAACACTATTCAACAAGCAATAGGTCATTTTAAAGAGCAGGGTATGCAGGTCTTAGTTACTCACTTAGATGATGATGCTTGTGATTTTCGTGAAGTTGACTACACCAAGCCCACGGTTGTTTTGTTAGGCCAAGAAAAGACAGGTGCCACTCCTGCGGCTATTGCGTTAGCCGACCAATCTATCATTGTGCCGATGGTCGGAATGGTGCAATCTCTCAATGTATCCGTGGCAGCGGCAATTGTGATGTATGAAGCCCAGGGCCAGCGCCAAGCTGCCGGTATGTATGAAACCCAAAGTTTAGATGAACAAGAATGCCAGATAACGTTGTTCAAGGGCGGCTTTCCGGTTCTTTTTAAAGAATGTCAGCGCAGAAATCTTCCTTTCCCACATATTGATGACGTCGGCCATATACAAGCTGATGAAGCTTGGTGGAAAGCCCTACAATTTTCAAAATAGCACTAAAAATGCCAAGCTATATCAACCTCAAAATATCGCTTAATAAGTGACTTAGAAAAGATGCAGATTTTATGAAATCATTTATGCGTTAGCTTGGTCTGTTGTAATGAACAAATTAACTGACTATTCGATTGATCTATTACTGGTCTTAGTCGATGTTCTGTCTACGCAATTTAAAACAAACTCACCCTATTAAATTCACATGTAGAATTTAATAAAAAGGAACAAATATGAAAAAATGGTTATTGTTAGCGGTATTTGCTGTAACAGCAGCAGTATCAACATCGGCATTAGCGTTAGATAGAACCGTTATTGCAGACAAAGCTGAAAATGTAACACCCTTATTAAATGGTTTAATTGCACCTAATGTTACTGTGAAAACTGCTGATGGTTCTCCAGTGAGTCTACACGCCTTGCTTATGCAAAAACCAACTGTTCTTATCTTTTACCGCGGTGGATGGTGTCCTTACTGCAGTCGTCAATTGGCTGAGCTAAAGTCAATTGAACAAGACTTAGTAAACGAAGGTTATCAAATATTAGCAATATCGCCTGAGTCACCAGAGAAGCTACAATCCCAAAAACTGGAAACGGAGTTTGCGGTTACCTTGATTTCTGATGAAAGCTTAGCGGCTATTCGTGGCTTTGGCGTTGGTTTCTATGTTCCCACCGATACCCGTAAACTTTACAAAGATCGCATGAATGTCGAGCTTACCGCTGATGAGACGAAAACTGCTGTTTTACCAGCCCCAGCTATTTTTATCCTAGATGAAACAGGCACAGTGCAGTTTAACTACGTTAATCCTGACTTTAAAGTGCGCCCATCTGCGGCACTAGTGTTAAGCGCGGCAAAGCTTGTCAAACCAAAAGCGTAAACCTATAACGTAACTATCCCTAGCGCCAGAAGGCAAACCGTGAAATTTCCTCAACGTTTGCCTTTTTTTATGTATTTTCCGATTTAGCAGCGGACTAATAAATAGGTCATTTGGGCGAACTTAAAGCCGCCTAGCGTTTTTAAAGTTCTATATTGATGCCTAAATCAAATCACTCTTTAATATTATTGATCACACCGATTACTTCGCTTAACTGCAATACATTGTAAATTTTATAGCGCGTTTGGGTGTATACTATAAGCTTTAAGCATCAATCGATTATAAGGAAAGTGACATGTATCGTTTAAAATTATTAAGTGGCTTAGCATGTGTTTTTTTACTCAGTGCCTGCGCATCTTATGGATCAGGCACTATCGTTGAAAAGCGCGCAGCAATATTGGAAATGCAACAAGACGCGCTGGAAAAGCTATATCTGAAAAAGCCTGCAGCTAGAGACGAATTAAAAGCGTCGCCGGGTTACGCTGTATTCTCCAACGCTAACATTAATTTATTCTTAGTTTCAGCTGGAACTGGCTATGGTGTCGTAAATGACCAAGCCCAGAATACAAAAACCTATATGAATATGGCTGAAGGCGGTGTTGGATTCGGTATAGGCGCAAAAGATTATCGCATTGTTATGGTGTTTCACAATCAAGCTGCTATGCGTAATTTCGTAGAACAAGGCTGGACCTTCGGTGGTAATGCCGATGCAGCTGCTAAAGCAGGTACAAAAGGCAAGTCGATTGAGGGCGAAGCCTATTATGGTGATGTAACGGTATATACCATGACAGAAAGCGGTTTGGCTTTGCAGGCGACGGTTAAAGGCACCAAATTCTGGAAGGACGATCAGCTTAACTAAGTCAATATCTGGTGTCAGGTAGCGACAAACCTTTCCACTTTATTGTCAATCTACAGCAAAGTTATTAAAGTTGAATGACATAACACAGTGAGCTAAAGAAAAGACTAGCCTGTTACTACGCGGTTAGTCTTTTTTTTTCAAACCTGATTGCTAGAACAGGTGGCTTAATTGCAACGGTCTGGTAAAGTTTAGGTATAAGGTCAATATTACAACTAAAAGAATATTATGATATGAAGTCACTGGCTGATACGCCGGTAACCACGCTTAAAGGTGTAGGAGCAAAAGTTGCGGAAAAACTAAAAAAACTCGGTCTTGTTACTCTGCAAGACGTGATTTTTCACCTTCCTGCTAGGTATGAAGATCGCACACGAATTTACCCTATGGCCGACTTGCATGCTTATCTGCACGTGTCGATCCAAGGTGAGATTATGTCAGCCGATATCCAATACGGTAAACGGCGAATGCTGCTGGTTAAAGTGAGTGATGGTACAGGTTCAGTTACTCTGCGTTTTTTCCATTTTTCTGCTGCACAAACAAAGTCCTTAGCAATTGGTAACATTATTCGTGCTTTTGGTGAAGTTCGTACGGGTAAAGCAAATCTTGAAATGATGCATCCAGAATACAAAATCGTTGATGATCCTGAAAATACCAGCCTAGAAGAATCACTAACACCTGTTTATCCAACAACCGAAGGTGTTAGGCAACTCACGCTGCGCAGTTTAACCGAGCAAGCATTGAAGCAGTTGGATAAAGGCGCATTGTTAGAGTTATTGCCCAATGGCCTATATGAGCAACAAGTATCTTTAACCGATGCTTTGCATATAGTGCATCGGCCACTGCCAGATATCATTATTGAAGATTTGATTGAGGGGAGGCATCCTGCCCAAAAGCGTTTGGTGATTGAAGAGTTGTTGGCGCATCATTTAAGTATGTTGAAAGTACGTTCGCAATCTAATGCTGAACCGGGCATTGCGGTGCTAGTAGATGAGCCATTAAAACAAAAATTTTTAGCTCGCCTTCCTTTTGAACCAACAGGTGCGCAAGCTCGCGTGGTCGGTGAAATTGAGCAAGACATGCAGCATGCTCAACCTATGATGCGGTTAATCCAGGGCGACGTTGGCTCGGGCAAGACGCTGGTTGCAGCGCTCAGTTCATTATCTGCTATTAGTGCAGGCTATCAAGTTGCCTTGATGGCACCAACCGAACTTTTGGCGGAACAGCACACGCGTAATTTTACGGATTGGTTTACGCCTCTAGGTATCAACGTAGGCTGGCTTGCGGGCAAGTTAAAAGGTAAAGCCAGAAGCGAAACTCTTGAACAACTAGCGTTAGGTCAAATCCAAATGCTAATAGGTACTCATGCTATATTTCAAGAGCAAGTAGAATACAAGAATCTGGCAATGGTGATTGTTGATGAGCAGCATCGTTTTGGTGTCCATCAACGTTTGGCGTTGCGTAAAAAAGGTGAGAAGCTTGGCAAATATCCTCATCAATTAATCATGACCGCAACGCCGATTCCGCGTACGTTGGCCATGACAGCCTATGCTGATTTAGACACCTCCATTATTGATGAGTTGCCTCCGGGAAGAACCCCGGTAACAACCGTAGTGTTACCTGACACCAGACGCGGTGATGTAATTGAGCGTGTTCGCAAGGCTGCCGTTGAACAAAAGCGCCAAATATATTGGGTGTGCACACTTATTGATGAATCAGAAGTACTGCAGTGCCAAGCGGCCGAAGATGCTGCTGTTGCATTGAGAACCACATTAACAGAGCTAAAAGTTGGATTGGTTCACGGGCGCTTAAAGGCAGCAGAAAAACAACAAGTCATGGATAATTTCAAGCAAGGCAAGCTTGATTTGTTGGTGGCAACTACTGTCATTGAAGTCGGCGTTGATGTTCCCAATGCGAGTTTAATGATTATTGAAAACCCGGAACGTTTGGGTTTGGCGCAGTTGCATCAGTTGCGCGGCAGAGTGGGACGCGGCTCGGTTGAAAGTCACTGTGTACTAATGTATTCAGGTCCGCTATCCAAAACAGCCAGTAAACGTTTAGGCGTTTTACGTGAGTCGACAGACGGGTTTTATATTGCCGAAAAAGACTTGGAAATTCGTGGTCCAGGTGAAATATTAGGAACTAAACAAACGGGCATCGCCGACTTGAAAATAGCCGATTTAATTCGCGACGCAGCGCTTATTCCAGAAATAAAAAATATGGCTGAATTCGTATGGCGCGAATATCCAAGCAATTCACAAGCGCTTATTAATAGATGGCTAGCGTATAAAGAGGAGTATGGGAATGCGTGATCCAAATGCTTCTATGAACGACCAACATGGGGAAAATAATCGTACCAGAATAGTTATTCTTGTTGAGGATAGCGACCGCATGTCCCCTCAGGAGGATGCAAGGAAACTGTCCGTAGAAACAGGTTTCCCAATAGTTAAGCGTGGCGTTCAGCATGCCAACCAAAAATCAAATAATCCGTCATCAAAGAATAAGGCAGCAAACAAAAAGGCACACAAATCGTCCAAACACATTGTAAAAGGCGATAACGCTAGTTCGGATGTTAAAGAAGTTAGCGAGTGGCAGCTGGTTTATACCTCACAAGGCCTCATTTTGCGTTTGAGCAATGAGCCGAGTTGGGGTGATATAATCGTCGATTTTAACTCGCCCGCGCTTAATTATCGGAAGCTACATGGCGGTGGTCGCAATGAAGCGTTAGCCAAAGCGATTGGTATAAAAGGCAAAGATTCACTTTCAGTAATCGATTGCACCGCGGGAATGGGCAACGATAGTTTTATTATGGCGAGTGTGGGCGCTCATGTCACTATGTTAGAGCGCAGTCCAATTATAGGTGCGTTACTAGAGGATGCGCTGAACCGTATTGAAGTAGTTCCTGAATTTTGGGGACGAATGTTACTGGTCAAAACCGATGCGACAGACTATATTTTAAAGCAAGGGGCAAAGAAAAATGCGACACCTTTGGCTGATGTGATTTATCTTGATCCAATGTTCCCGCATAAAAAAAAGTCAGCATTGGTCAAAAAAGAAATGCGCGCATTTCAGCAGTTGTTAGGTGCTGACGTGGACAGTGCCCAATTATTGGAAGCGGCATTGAACCATGCAGGGAATAGGGTCGTAGTAAAGAGACCGAGTTCGGCTGAACCGATTGAACTGGCGTCTGGGCGCAAACCCAACACCGCAATTGAATCAAAAAAGCACAGATTTGATGTGTATATACAACACTGATATTCTGAAAGATAACCGTTAAATAGCTCATTTGTTAGCAATGCTGCTTTCAAATAGACGCACAGTATAATAAGAAGGAGTGACCATGATTGAAGTAGGAAGCACATTACCAGAAGCGGTATTTAGTATCTTAGAAGATGGTGAAATAAAAAATCCTCATACAGGTACCTTATTTAGTGAAAAGAAAATTGTATTGTTTGCGGTGCCGGGGGCATTTACGCCTACCTGCTCGGTAGCTCATCTTCCCGGGTATGTTGCTTTAGCTGACAAGATTAAGGCCAAAGGCGTTGATGCCATCATCTGCATTTCAGTAAATGATGCTTTTGTTATGGATGCGTGGGGGAAGTCACAGAATGCTGACGAAATCATGATGTTAGCAGACGGAAACGGTGTTTTTGCTAAATTGATTGGTCTCGATATGGACACTGACGCATTTGGTGGCATTCGGTCAATTCGTTACAGCATGATTGTTGAAGATGGCGTTGTTCGTGCCCTGAATGTTGAAGAACCAGGTCGTTTTGAAGTTAGTGGCGCTGAAACCATATTGAAGCAACTGTAAGTAATATTTCACTAAAGCTAATGCATTTAGCGAAACAAAAAGCATTAAAACAAGCCATCTAGTTGATGGCTTGTTATTAAACAGCGATAATGCTCTGTGTTCATAACAACGAGTCGTAACGTGATCAAAACAGAAGTTATTGTAATAGGGGCTGGCGCAGCCGGTTTATTTTGCGCGACCGAAGCTGGTAAACGCGGTCGTAAGGTCATTGTTTTCGATCACGCTAAGCGATTGGGCGGCAAGATCCTCATGAGTGGCGGCGGTCGTTGTAACTTCACGAACATGTATACCTCGCCAGAAAACTTTTTATCTCAGAATCCGCATTTTTGTAAGTCTGCATTAAGCCAATATACCCAATGGGATTTTATCTCATTAGTTAACGAATATGGTATCAAGCATCATGAAAAAACGCTCGGTCAGTTGTTTTGCGATGATAGTGCTAAAGATATTGTTGATTTACTTTTGGCTGAATGTAAAAACGCCAATGTCGATATTAAGAATCGAACAGAAATTATCGATATCGAATATGTTGAAAATCGATATGTGGTGAATACCAATCAAGGCACTTTTAGTAGTGAGTCGTTGGTAATTGCTACCGGTGGTTTGAGTATGCCCAAACTAGGTGCCACCCCATTTGGCTATAAAGTTGCTGAGCAGTTTGGCTTACCCATTATTCCAACGAAAGCAGCTCTTGTACCATTTACCTTGCATGAGCATGACAAGGCCGTAATAGGAGAGCTCAGTGGAATTTCAGTGGATGCGAGCGCGAGTTGCAACAACACCAGTTTTAATGAAAGTATTCTGTTTACTCATCGAGGCTTAAGTGGTCCTGCAGTGCTGCAAGTTTCGAGTTTTTGGGACCCTGGACAAGAGGTAGAATTTGACCTTTTTCCAAACGGTGACTTATTCCAAGATTTAGTTGAGCAGCAGCAGTCGAATCCAGAAATACAATTGTCCACCGCACTTGGAAAACACTATTCAAAACGCTTTGTACAAGCCGCTATTCCCTATTTTGAATTAGACAATAAACCGCTTAAACAATACACCGCAAAACAATTGCAAACCGCAGCTGAGGCATTTACGCAGTGGCAAATTAAACCAAATGGAACAGAAGGCTATCGTACCGCTGAGGTAACATTGGGTGGCGTTGATACTGACTACGTTTCATCAAAAAACATGCAAGTTAAGGGGCAAGAAGGTCTGTTCTTTATAGGCGAAGTGCTTGATGTAACCGGTTGGCTAGGTGGTTATAATTTCCAGTGGGCATGGTCTAGCGGCTGGGTTGCAGGGCAGGTGGCTTAATTGTTTTATTGGATGGTAAATGAAGACAACAGAATTAAATGAAGATAAATAATAATTAAGTAAGGACAATTTTGGTTCACTATTTGGATAAGACCTTAGATTAGTCATTAGATGTAATGGTTCGAACTTGAGCTATTACATTTAAATTGAAGAGCACGACCAGAGCGCGCTGTCGACGACATTTCTGTAGCCTATATCAACGACCCCAAAGGTCATGAAGGAGACCTTCGTGAAATGAGTCAAAGAAGCTTTTCGAATTGAATTGCAGTAGTTACGATTAGATTGGCACGAATTTCGCTTCACCAAGCTACCCTATTGCTTAATAAAGCGATTCTCGAGAACATCACCACCACTTGACACTGATTTCACATAGTCATAGTCACTCGCACTGCCGATATAAATAGCTCCGTCTTCGACATTGAAAACGAGTTCACATTTTCCTTGCACAACCTTACCAATATGAATGGGGTTTGAAATAGCATCTAATTCACCAAGAAACAAAAGTTGATAATCAACATCCCCTTCTTTTACTTTCAAGCCGAGTAAAAAAGCCCGCGACGGTCTGTTGTCGATTTTAAATTGAATAGCCATAAGACTCGGCGTTATCATAATATGGCTAGCAGGCCCAGTATGCCGAGCTTTAAAAGTGGTTTCGGTGCCGTTGAACTGGTAGTACTGTGTCTTACTACTAAATGCAGTGCGCAAGTGAGACCAGACCATATTATCCTCACTACAATCAAGAGGAACACTATCTTTAGTGGTTAAATTGGTTGTTAAATGTTGTGATATGTAGTTACCAAAACCAAGTGAATCCAGGGACGTTAAGTTATAATTCCCAAAATGTAGTGAGCTTAAGCCTCTATTATTCTCATAGCTCGCTTTGTTTATAACCTCCGGGATATTGTTACAGTCTATATCGTCGCCAATCGCAAGGTTTAATATGTCTGGAAAATATTCAAGGGAGTTTCGGCTCTTCATATCGAACACAACACAATAAGTCATGCCATCATGAACCCAACGTTGTTGACCTTTTAATTCTCTTGGAACAGCAAACTGTAATTCCTGATTCTTAAAACATAGATAGTCGGAAGATGGGTCACAAAATCGAGTTGCAAACTTTCGAATTGACTTGTCTGCCTCGTCGTTGATCGTCATCAACGACTGTTTAGGATCAAAATTAACAGTCTCCGAAGTGCCTTTGCGAATATAAGTCGAAGAGAATTGTCCATTATCGTTAATTTGAGCTGCTTCTGTATTTTGCGACAATAATAATGACAAAATAAGTGCTAATTGACTTATGAGTTCATATCTTTGCATAGCATTTTCCTGTTGCTGTATAATAGGGCAGTGTTCAGTTGAACCTTTTAAATCGGCGTAAACTTTGTCTATATGCTAGCCAAGAATAGACCAGCAAGAATTCGTTATCAATCTAACTGATTTAGAGCCACTTTGGTGAGATGTCTAAACTGGTATTAACAAAGTAAACTTTTATAAGCCCACTCATTCTTGTTCAGCGAATAAGCACAAGACGAACGCCTCTCTCATACTTTAGGCTCGAATGACCCCTTTGCCGTTCACCTGCCTAAGGCAAGTTTGGGCAGT
>JBLIKA010000012.1:0-49366 GCA_047637355.1 Glaciecola sp.
TCACATCATCAATTTCGCCACCATCAACACCAGAGCGCTCGACTGCATGCTTTATTGCATGAGCTGTCAAGGTAGGTGATTTAATATTATTGAACGCACCACGAAAAGCACGGCCAATTGGTGTGCGCGCGGTAGAGACGATTACGGCTTCTTTCATCGAAATATTCCTTCAGTTAGGTAATAACAGTATGCTGGTGAGAATAATTTGGCCAACATCACCAATTCAAACTTGCACAAATAAACGATAATAGTGCGTCGAAAAAGGATTGATATCAAGCCAACGGTCATTTTGCTTTTTTATGCGCAACAATACCTATTACTTATAGTCGTTCACCTTTCATTTGAAGAGGTAATCAAGAAATAAAAATAAATGAAACTAGCTAAGCGTTCACTTGAGCGTAAGACCAATTGCGGCTTTTTGTGATGTTATGCATCAATTGATTGACACCAACTTGTGTTAAAGGTAATTTTGAGGCATAAAAATAATGGATTTACACCACAGTAGTTGTGCGTTTTACAATCAAAAATTACGTAAAAAACAGTAAAAAAAATGCCATAAGATAAGGATATGCAATGGACAATTTTTTAGAATATATTTTCAGTTTTCCTATTATTACCTTCACCATACCATTGATGATCATGATCGTTTTTTGGATATTTGCGCTGTTTGGTACAATAGACATAGCAATACTCGATCCTGATCTAGAAACTGAATCTACTGATGCCGCAGGCTCGTCATTTTTAGAGTCTCTTGGACTTGATGGTGTGCCCCTTACCGTCGCCGTTACTTTGATTGAAATATATGGCTTTGTGTTTGTATATTTAGCAAAAAAATTCATTACGCCATTGTTTGACGGCATTTTAACCGCCACAGCTTCTGGCTTCGTCGTCGCCATCTTTGCGCTTGTGCTGGCTATTCCTTTTGCTGCTTACACAAGCAAGCCCCTAAGGCGCGTTTTTATAACGCACGAGGCCATCGAAAAATCAGATCTTATTGGCACCTATTGCATAGTTACAACTCAAACCGTTACCGAAACTTTTGGTCAAGCACGCGCTGAAGACGGCATGATTTATAGTGTTAGAACGACTTCTGACCACCAGATTTCCGGTGGTTCGAGAATTGTATTGATCGATTTCAACAAAGATGATGACACTTATATGGTAGTTACAGAGGCCGAACTGATGGCCATGTCATCGACACAACTTAGTTAATCCATCCCTTTATTTTTTAATTAATCCACGTTACCCAATATTTGTAGTTTAAGGAGTAAACTTATGAGTGAAACATTAATCCTTTTTGCGTCGGCCTCGGTCGGGATCGTCGTGCTTTTTTTTATCGTCATTTTTGCAATAGCTCAGCTATATAAGAAAGTCGAACAAGGTCGAGCCATGATCATAAACACCATGCGCTCAGAACCAAAAGTAACCTTTACTGGTGGCGTAGTACTTCCTGTTTTCCACAAATTGGAAGTCATGGATATCTCGCTAAAAACCATAGAAGTTGATAGAAGCGGCACCGACGGTCTTATCTGCAAAGACAATATCCGCGCCGACATCAAGGTCGCATTTTTCGTTAAAGTAAATAAAAATCGTGATGACGTGCTCAAAGTTGCCCAAGCAATTGGTTGTGAGCGCGCATCAAACATCGCCACATTGGAAGATTTATTCAGTGCTAAATTTTCGGAGGCATTGAAAACCGTTGGTAAGTCACTCGAGTTTGAAGACTTATATGCAAAACGCGATAACTTCCGTGACATGATAATTGATAACATCGGTACTGATTTAAATGGCTACGTACTTGAAGATGTTGCCATTGATTACCTCGAACAAACGCCTATTGAAAAGCTCGATCCTAACAATATTTTGGATTCTCAAGGTATTCGCAAAATCACCCAATTAACCGCTGATCAACATATTCAAACCAACGTTTTTAAACGTGATGAGGAAATGAAAATCAAACGTAAGGACGTTGAGACGCGTGAAGCAATACTCGAATTAGAGCGTCAAGAAGCGGATGCAGAAGCGAAACAACAACGAGAAGTTGCTACGGTTCGTTCGCGTGAAAAGGCGGAGACAGAGCGAGTTCAACATGAAGAGCATTTAAAAGCTGAGCAAGCGCGCGTTTTAGCGGAACAAGAAATTCAGGTTCAGGAACAAAACAAACAACGTGAAATTGAGGTCGCTGAAAATAACCGATTCCGCGCGGTAGCTATTGAAGAAGAGCGCGTTATTAGAGCTAGAGAGCTTGAGCAAATTGATAGAGAAAAAGAAGCATCATTGCAACGCATCGCGAATGAAAAATTAATAGAACATGAAAAACGCGAAATCGCTGAAGTAATTCGTTCACGTATTGAAGTTGATAAAACGGTTGCAGAGCGCGAAGAAGAAATCAATGAATTACGCGTTGTTTCAGAGGCTGACCGAAACAAAAAAGCGCGAATTATCCAAGCAGAAGCGGAAGCAGAAGAAGCGCTGGTTAAAGATATTAAAGCCGCAGAAGCAGCAGAAAAATCAGCCGAACACTTAGCTAAAGAGAAATCGATTACCGCCCTAGCAGACTTGGAAGTTGCTGAGAAGAAAGCACAATCACAACGTCAGGAAGCAGCCGGTCAAGAAGCGCTTAGTGCTGCTGATGGATTAGCGCAAGCAAAAGTGATGGAAGCACAAACCATTGCGAAAGAGAAAGAAGGTATGGCTGATGTTCGTGTGAAAGAAGCAATGGCGGATGCTATTGAGAAAAGTGGTGTTGCTGAAGCTGAAGTAATGGCCAAGAAAGCAGAAGCCGAAGCTGAAGGCATGACCAAGAAATTTGCTGCAATGGCAACAATGTCAAAAGAACAAAAGTCCCATGAAGAATTTAGAATGCGCTTAGATAAACAACACGAACAAACAATGAAGTCTATAGAGACCAACGTGGTAATTGCACAACAACAAGCATTGGTCTTAGCCGAAGCCCTGAAACAAGCAAACATAGATATTGTTGGTGGTGACACTGCTTACTTCGATAGCTTCGTTAAATCACTGTCGGTCGGCAAGTCAATTGATGGCACCATTGGAAAATCGGAAACCCTCAGTACCGCTTTCGCTCCTCACTTTAGTGGCGAAGCTAGTTTTGTGGAAGACGCTAAGGAGTTAGTTGCTGGATTTGGTAATGCTAGCGGCAACGCTAAAGACACAGCTATTACAGCGCTTGTGGCTAAGTTTTTGAAAGAAAGCTCAGATAATCCTCAAATCATGGAAATGGTCGTTAATGCATTAAGTAAAAAAGCGACGAGTGAAGGCGAAAACAGCCCAAGCTAAAGGGTGCTAGCAAGGAAATACGCATGGCAACTGAACAACAACAACTCGATCAGGCGGTCGCTGAAGGTGGCGCGTACGAAGTAATCCGTGCGCGCCTTGTCGAACAAGCAACTGCATTAAAAACGAAAGTAGACACCTTAAATAACGCACGCATTGAAGAGTTTGGCCAAGCCAAACTGGACGTCGCGGGCAGGGTAAGAGTGCGTACTGAAAATAACTGCATCGCCCGAGACATTGTGCCTGTCGGTAAAGATATTTTATTTGGTTATAACGTGTTTATCGGATTAAAAAAGGAAACTCAAGTTGCCGACGTATTTAGTCTTTATCATCTTATCGAAAATGAAGGTAGTTACGAGCTTGAACAAAAAAACCTCAATACTAGTTTCCTCGCTCAACCAGCATTTGTAAAAGACTTCAACGAACTATATAGCTATTACAAAGAAGCGCGTTTGATCCAACTGAAAGTGCAAAATCAGACGCTTTTTGCTGTATTTCAAATTGGTCAGAAACTCCAAGATGTTCGGGTTTTCCAATGGCGGATAGAAAAAGATAACACGACGTCGTATATTGATAACCGTGGTGAGCGCGCTATCGAGAAGGCGGCCTCACATGACTTTGAGTGGAGAAGTGTTAGTCGCAACCAGCATGAAGCTGGGAGTCACCCGCATATCAACATACTCGACAAGGTTTTTGTCGAAACCACTAATGGCCAATTAACTATAAAAGTCGAAAATAATACCGAAGATGGCCTTGGTATCTATAATGAAAATGTTGATGATAGCACCCAAAGCTTAGCAGATGCCGATGTCCAATATGCACAAGTAGGTTCACTGGTTCTATTAAAAATAAAGCCCTATCGGGAAAAAGCTTATCGTTACCTTGTTTTTAATACCCGCACTAAAAAAGTCAATCGTATTGATGCAATTGGCTTAGCTTGCGTTTCCTTACCTGAAGACCACGGCATTATTTTTCCAGGTGGCTATTATCTGCAAAGCGGCGAAACTAAGAAATTCCCAGACAACATAGATGGCCTTACATTTAAACGCATGCTGCGTTCGCCAAATGGTGAGGATGTGCTGTATATTTTTTATGAACCTGAATCAGGTTTAGCTGGCTTGTATTCCTATAATCTTATTCGTAAAGAGCTACAAAACCCAATCTATGCACATGGATTTAGTATTTTTGACAACGGCAAAATGGTTATATTCAGCTCAGAAGATGAAGCAACCCGGGTGCACCCAATGCAAGTTTGGGAAACACCTTATTACAGTGATGAATTTGCAGCTAAACAACCTAATACTGATAGTTTCTTTCATCGCATAGGTAACAAAGAACTTGTGCGTGGTATTTCTGATTTAGTGTCTATTCATCGCATAGTCAATACCAGCAATCCCAGCAAAGTATCCTTTGAGGATCTAATTAAAACTGCAAAATCAATGTTCGATACATATTATTGGATGGCTGACAAAGCAATAGACGGCCTCAGTGATGTCATAAAAGAAATTGGTTCGACTGCTGAACTCGTCATTGATGAGTTTGAAAAAGTAGAAAAAATTCGCGAACAAGCGCTTGTCGCACTTAACGATGCGGAGGAGAAACAGCAGGAAGTTATTAGTGCTATTCGAATTTCCAGTTGGAAAACACCTCAAGAGTTTGTTGATAGTTTACTGTCGCTGCGTAAGCAGCGTGGTTTTCTAGTTACACTGAAAGACCAGCGTTATATAGACCGAGAACGTCTCTCTAACCTAGATGAAACAGCCACTCAAGCATTTGATCAAGTTAGCAATGCTACAGTAACGTTCCTATCGAACGATAAAGCGTTAAAACCATATTTAGATAGTATTGAGACGTTTGATCGACGCATCGGCAGTGCAGAGTTGGTCATAGTAATTAATGAAGTGAATGAAGAATTGGAAAAGCTATCATTAGGCTTAGATTTGCTGACTGAAGTACTCAACGGATTAAAAATTGATGATGCGACACAACGGACTAAGATCCTCGATGACATTTCCCAAATTTATGGCAAATTAAATAAAGTTAAAGCGCAAGGAAGAAATCGTCGCAAGCAATTGGGTTCAAGTGAAGCAAGCGCTGAATTTGCAGCCCAATTCAGATTGTTTTCACAAAGCATTAATAACGCCTTAGCAATGGCTGACACGCCAAACAAAGCTGAAGAACAGTTATCCAGATTGCTTATTCAGCTAGAAGAGCTGGAATCAAAGTTCAGTGAATTCGACCAATTCCTAACTGACATCATGGAAAAGCGAGAAGAACTACATAGCGCATTCGAAAGCCGCAAACAAACCTTAATGGAAGAACAGCAAAGGCGAGCACAAAATATTTTCAGTGCCGCTGAGCGAATTTTAAAAGGTGTTAATCGGCGCGCCACGAGCTTTAATGATGCGACCGAACTAAACACCTATTTTGCGTCAGACCCTATGATTATGAAGATAGCCGACTTGGCCAGCCAACTTCGAAATATTAATGATGCGCTAAAAGCAGACGATCTTGAAGCCCAACTCAAGAGCGTTAGAGCACAAGGTATTCGTTCGCTTCGAGACAAACAAGATATTTTTGAGGAAGGCGGTTCAGTTATCAAGTTGGGTAAACATAAATTTAGTGTCAATACCCAATCACTCGACCTTACCCTGCTCCCAAGAGATGATGGTCTATATCGTCATTTAGTTGGCACTGATTACTTCGAAGCCATTAATAACGATGAGTTAAATGCCCTGCGACCTTATTGGCAGCAAAACCTGATATCTGAAAACAACGATGTCACGCGTGCTGAATTTTTAGTATCAGTGATATTGAACGATGCTGAAACACAACGCAATGGCTTGTCACTGCAAAAGCTATATGAATTAGCAGAAGACGATAAAACGCTAGCGAAGCTCATTGGAGAATACATGACCTCTCGTTATCAAGAGGGTTATGAAAAAGGTATTCATGATTCGGATGCGTTACACATTCTGAAAGCATTACTGCCTATTCATGCCAAAGCTGATTTGCTCAGATATGCGCCAGAAGCTAGAGCCTTAGCAATGTTGTTTTGGACGTATTCAACAGCCACAGAAAATCAAAAGAAAATTTGGCAAAGTTATGCTAAAAGTGCGCACTTACTATCTACTTCATTTCAAACAACGCAAGGTTTCATACAATTGAGAGAGCAGCTTCAAGAAGAAGTAACCGCTTTTGTTGAACGTTTTCAATTACATTTTTCTAATGCTACGCAAACCCAAAGCGCCGAATATCTAAGTTTGGAACTGGCGCAAACAAAACTCGCGTTTATTAGCAGCCAGTCCGCAGTGAACATTAAAGACCAATTTACTGAAGCACTACAAAAATTGGGCCATACCTTAGACTTCGACAGCGCCATGTTGCAGTTTAATGACCTTATTAAACAAGCTAAAAAAACTGATACAGCGGTGCTCGGACTAGAAGAAAAATGGACTCTAACTAATGCGTGGATATACGCCACTTTAGAGCAAAGCTCAGATTTACAACAACATAGACATTACGTTGATGAAGCGACGGCCTTGGTTATTACGGGTAATTCATTACCAATGCGCAGCAGTAGCGTTAACCTGAACGCCATAGTGACTGACTTGCTCAGCGAACATGTTCGTATTCAAAATTCAACCTTGTCGATTGCTCTGGATGAGTTTAATCAACGCATGGCTCGGTATCACGCCATCAATGTACCAAACTTTAAACGCTATCATGAGTTGCGCAGCAGTCTAATGAAACAAAGTAAAAAAGAGCTTCAGTTAGACACTTATACTGCAAAGCCTCTGAGTTCATTTGTGCGTAACAGGCTAATTAATGAAGTTTATTTACCTCTTATTGGCGACAACTTCGCTAAGCAGATGGGCACCGTAGGTGAAAATAAGCGGACCGACTTGATGGGTTTATTATTGCTGATCTCACCTCCAGGTTACGGTAAAACAACATTAATGGAATATACGGCCGATCGATTAGGCTTAGTGTTCATGAAAATAAACTGTCCGTCGTTAGGCCATGATGTTACCTCTATTGACCCTGAAAATGCACCCAACGCAACAGCAAAACAAGAGTTGGAAAAATTAAATCTGGGATTAGAAATGGGTAATAACGTAATGTTGTACCTTGATGACATTCAACATACACATCCTGAATTCTTGCAAAAGTTCATTGCTCTTACAGATGGAACCCGCCGAATTGAGGGGGTTTGGAAAGGCGAAAGTAAAACCTATGATATGCGTGGGAAAAAGTTCTGTGTGGTCATGGCAGGGAATCCCTACACCGAGTCGGGCGATATTTTTAAAGTGCCTGACATGCTTGCCAATCGCGCAGATATTTACAACTTAGGTGATGTACTTGGAGGTAAAGAAGAACAGTTTGCGTGGAGCTACATTGAGAACGCATTAACCTCAAACGCAGTTTTAGCTCCGCTAGCATTGCGAGACATGCAAGACGTTTATAAATTTGTAGCATTGGCAAAAGGGGAGGAAGTTACCACCAGTGAACTAAGTCACCAATACAGCAGTGCGGAAATAAACGAAATTGTTGCCGTACTTAAGCAACTAAAAACAATCCAAGAAGTGATATTAAAAGTCAATTTACAGTATATTGAATCAGCAGCAACAGCTGACGATTACCGACAAGAGCCTCCGTTCAAGTTGCAGGGTAGTTATCGCAACATGAACAAGATGGCAGAGAAAGTGTCTGCGGTGATGAATCACGCTGAGCTGATGCGCTTGATTGGGGATCATTACACTGGCGAAGCACAAACTTTGACTTCTGGTGCTGAAGAAAACCTACTAAAACTCGCCTCATTGCGTGGTGTTATGACACCTGAACAAGAGACTAGATGGCAACATATTTGTAGTGCCTTTAACAGCAAACAATCACAAAATATAGAGGGTGACCCGCAGATACAGGCGGTGACACAATTATCGCAAATGGCAGGGGCACTAGAGGCTATTAAACTTGATATGCAACAGTCTGACACTAGCGACCTGATTCGCCCAATTAATAGAGTCGCAGCGGCAATGCAATTATTAAGTAAAGTGTGGTCTGGTGATACAGAGCCCGGCATTGGAAATTCTCGAAAAATAGTGACTACGAACTCAGAAAACGCGCAAACGGCAGAGAAGACCAAAACTAGACCAGCAGACAAGAAGAAGCCAATTACGGGACTAGCTAAGCCAAAAGGGAGCAATGACCTTTAGTCAGTTTATGCGAAACAAAAAAAACACCGCAATGCGGTGTTTTCACTTTGTAAACTTCATCCTCTAAATGGATGTTGTTTCAGCTACTAAGCTTCTCGGATAATTACCAATTTCACTTGTGCCATTACGTCTGAATTCAATTGAATATCGATTTCGAATTCGCCTGTTTCACGCAATGTACCAGTAGGTAATTTAACTTCTGCTTTAGTAATTGCAACACCAGCAGCAGTAACTGCATCAGCGATATCGCGCGTACCAACAGAACCGAACAACTTACCTTCGTCGCCAGCAGGAGATGCGATAGTCACTGGCTCAAGAGCAGAGAGTTTATCAGCACGTGCTTGCGCAGCAGCTAGTTGCTCAGCAATTTTAGCTTCCAACTCGGCGCGACGTTGTTCAAACTTCTCAACGTTGAGCTTAGTCGCTGGAACAGCTTTTTGCTGTGGGAATAAAAAGTTACGTGCGTAACCTGATTTTACTGTGACTGTGTCACCTAGACCGCCTAAGTTGGCGACTTTGTCTAGTAGTATGATTTCCATCTTGCTACCTCTTTGCCAATCTTATTTGTGTGAGTCGGTATACGGTAACAAAGCCAAGAAGCGCGCACGCTTGATTGCTGTTGCTAATTGACGCTGATATTTAGCGCTAGTACCAGTAATACGGCTAGGAACAATTTTACCACTTTCAGTCACGTAGTTTTTCAACATAGGTATATCTTTATAATCGATAACTTCTGCGCCTTCAGCTGAAAAACGGCAAAATTTACGACGTCTAAAAAAACGAGCCATTATGCGTCTCCTTCTTCTGATTTAGCTTCTTGCGTTTCAGCAGGTGCTTCTGGTACAGCAGGTGTTTCTGCGGTAACTGGCGCTTCTGGTGCATCGTAAGATTTCTCATCACGTGGTGGTCTACGATCGTCACGACGTTCTTCTTTAGCCATTGGAGACTGTTCGCTCACAGCAGCTTTAGTGCGCATAACAAGGTTACGCAGAATGATGTCATTAAAACGGAAAGCAGTTTCTAGTTCTTCTACAGCTTCAGCAGTTGCTTCAGCGTTAACAAGAACATAATGAGCTTTATGGAGTTTTTCGATTGGGTACGCCAATTGACGACGACCCCAGTCTTCCATACGGTGGATTTTTCCGCCGTCTTGCTCAAGGATACCAGTATATTTTTCAATCATGCCTGGCACTTGTTCACTCTGATCAGGGTGAACCATGAATACGATTTCGTAATTACGCATTGTTGCTCCTTACGGTTGTAGTCTCGCGTAGTGAAGTCGTCTACATGGAGACAAGGAACTAAGATGTTGACTTCAAGGGCGCGCATTATACATACACAAACCTGCATAGACAAGCATTTTTAGTTGCTCAGATTGAGCATCATGATAAGTAAGCAAATTTATAGATATAAACTAAAAACCATCGCATTATCGATGCTTAACAAAGACCCAAAAAGTAACACTCAGCCTAGTCATATTTAATAAGAAAGCTTAACTAAACTGAATAAGCAGCGACTCAATTTTGATTTATTCACACGAATAAACTACTCTTTTACTATATTAAAACAGGTAATTATTTTAGCGTAGTAAAATCACGGTAGTCACATTAAACCTAAAACGTAAGCTACTAATGACTATTATCACGACTCAAATTGATATAGGGACTTTGTTTTGCTAACTCATATTCATCATATAAATTTTGTAGTTGCTGACCTAAACCAATCCATTGTTTATTTTAATAAACTTTTAGGCCAACAAGGTATTGTTGAAAGTCTGCCTGAAAGAAATGTTAAAACAGCGAGATTTGAGATTGGAGCCAGCTTATTGATATTGGTACAGCCTATTAACAGTGAAGGTGTCGTCGCTGATATCCTAGAGAATAAAGGCGAGGGAGTTTTTTTAATCTCTTTTGCCACCCATTCTATTGATAGAACACTGCAAGAGCTCGAGTTATCTTACCCCACTAAAAGAAAAGGTTTAGACGGCTGGCCAATTTGCGATATATCGCCCCTTGAGCAATTTGGCGCAATTTTACAATTGACAGAAACACCCTAAAATACATTCAATTTGAAATATTCTATTTCAAATTGAAAAAATATATTTTAAAACCCACATAATAAAACACTTAACTACATGATTAATATATATTTTATATTTTTTATTTATTTGGCATGAACCATGCTTTAATAAGAGTTGTAAACAGATCGTTAACAAGTCTTTAAAAGGTTGTAATGCATTAATGTATCAGACTAACAAAATACGCGTTTTAATATTCGGGCACAAAGAATTTAGTCAGCTATTAAGCAGTGTATTAACTGACATGGAAGATCACGCTGAATGTCGAATAGTGGATGCTATTGTTGGTACCATTGATGAAGCTAATAAACACGTTAGTCTATTCAATCCTGATGTCGTTATAAGTGCGGGAAGTAATGCCTCTTATTTAAAGAAGGCACTTAGCGTTCCTGTACTGTCGATCCCCGTTACCGAATCTGACATTGTATCTGCAATTTTAAAAGCGTCTACTGTGAATAAGGACGTACACGTTATCACTTTCGATGATTACAGCGGCCTTGCTGAACTGCTTAATCAAAACACCTCTATCAACATCAAGCACAGCAAATATGAGACAGCAGAAGAAGCAAAGCAAATATACCAACTGTCTAAATTATCATCCGACAATGTCGTTGTTGGCGCTAGTTTAGTTTGCGGTTTAGCCTCTCAAGATAATATAAAGTCGTTTTTAATTTATTCAAAAGAGTCATGCAGGACCATCTTAAAAGAAGCGATTACAATCGGCCGTAAACAGAAAGAGCAGATTCACTCCAGAGCGATTCACCGTTGGCTTAATGAAGATTCAAAAACGCCAATTTTAATGGTAGACAATTACACTAATATTCTGACGTCCAATTCAGCTGCAAAAAGTGAATTCGCCATCGATTCTACTAGCAAGCAAGAAATACTAGACCTCCTGCATAGTAGTCAATTCACAGATGTTTCTGATGGCAAATGCAGATTAAATCAAACTGATTGGTGGTTTCATAAAGATACGATTGAAATGGTTAATCACCAATTTGACGTATATCAATTTTACGCTCAGACACCTAACATTCCTTCAATTCCAAAGCAGTCGAAACCAAGTCAACCTCTAGTGTACCAATCAAAAATCATGGGAGATTTACTCGAGCGCACTGATTTGTACGCAAATTCCCCTAGCCATGTTTTGATTATAGGCGAATCAGGTACTGGAAAAGAAATGATTGCTAAGCGTATTCATCAAAAGAGCCAATTTTCTGAGGGGCAATTCGTTGCTATTAATTGTGCAGCTATGCCTAGTGAGTTATTCGAAAGTGAGTTATTTGGGTACGTCGAAGGTTCATTTACAGGATCAAAGCGCGGCGGGAAACATGGTCTTCTTTATGAAGCAGAAAATGGCGTATTATTTTTAGATGAAGTAGGCGAACTAAGCCTTCCTCAACAAGCTAAGTTGCTGCGCGTAATTCAAGAGAAATCGTATCGCCCAATTGGTTCTCATAAAGAATTTAAATTAAATTTAAAAATCATTGCTGCAACCAATAGGCCGCTGGCTGAACAGGTTAAAAATGGATTATTTAGAGACGATTTATATTATCGGCTCAATGTATTAAGTATCAACGTTCCTTCACTGAAGGAGAGAAAAGAAGATATTGCAAATATAACCAAATCAAAATTAATTGCACTCAACTTTGGCGAACTAGCTATAGAAGCGATAGAGAGTATTGCCCTTCATTTAACCCCCATATTTAAAACCTATGATTGGCCAGGTAATGTCAGAGAGCTGGAAAACATAGTAGAGCGTTTGTTAGTTTATTGCTCTGTTTACCCAGAAATAGGTAGTAAAAAAATAACTCAATTATTGACCGAATTAGCACCTGAGTTGTTCGCTAATAAGGAGATTGAGACTGCAGGGGCGCTAGCTAAAAGTGAACACCAACTAGTTATACAAGCAATGAATAAATTTAACGGGAACAAGGAACTCGTCACCCAGTTTCTCGGAATAAGTCAAACAACGTTATGGCGACGATTAAAACTCATTCATGAAAATAAAAAAAAGGGACAACAACATGCGTAGATTTACCCAAAGTAAAATTGGAGGCGCCGTAGCTATATCTATGTTAGCTGGTTCATATGCCGTCGCGAACAGCGCGCTTGCACAGGAATCGCAGGCTTCGGAAAAAGAAGACTCCATAGAAATTATTAGTATCTCGCGTAAACGACCTGAAAGTCTACAAGATGTCCCGATCGCAGTCAGCGCTTTATCCGCTAGAGACATCGAAACTGCAGGTATTGAACGTCCTGGTGATTTCATTTCACTGGTACCGAATGTCAATATTGTTGATACTGCCAACGTCGGAGATACCCAAGTAAACATACGCGGTATCGTGTCAACTCGTGATGCTGAATCGACCTTTGCATACGTGGTAGATGGCGTGTTGATGACTAACCCCAATAGCTTCAACGAAGAACTCCTTGATATAGCGCAAATAGAAATACTCAAGGGCCCTCAAGGCGCACTCTACGGGCGTAATGCTGTTGCTGGCGCTATTTTGGTAACAACAACGTTACCTAGTGAAGAGTTTGAAGGGAAAGTTAAAGTCGGTGCCGGTAATGCTGGTATCCAGCGCATCAATGGTATAATGAGTGGCGCTCTGAATGACACCATGCGTGGCAGATTGACTGCGAGTTATAATAGTATGGATGGACATTACGAAAATATCTTAACTGGCCAAGATGATGTTGTTGATTTCTTAGAAGACACAACTATTAGAGGTCGATTGATGTGGGATGTATCAGATGCGCTTACGTTAGACATTCGTGCGGGAATATCAAAAGTCGAAGGCGGCGCAATTAACTTTAATGCAGTATTCGCACTACCCTCTTTTGTAAATGCATTTAATCAACCTGCTTACAATGCAAATGTAAATGATCATGATTTTATATTTGCTTTTAATGTTCCAGGCGAAAATAAACAAGACAGCACTGAGCTTTCTCTTAAAGCTGATTGGGACCTAGATGGCTATGATATTACCGGTGTGCTTTCGTATAACGATTTAGAGGAATATTTATTATCTGACGGCACCAGTGCCTCATTTTACGGATATGAGTTAACCCCACAATGCCAAACAGACCGCGCAACTCTAAACAATACACCAGCAGGGTTAGGTGGCGCTGGCAGGTCCGATTTATTCGGTGAGTTTTTTGCTCCCTTTGGAGTATTTCCTCCTGGTGTAGAATTTACCGGCGTTTATGGCCCATATACGCCAACTTCTTGTGATGGCTATCAGTATCAAGAGCGCAGTCAATCAGACTTCAGTGGAGAGTTACGAGTGACCTCTGATGATAATGACGCAGAACTGCGCTGGATTGCAGGTGTCTACTTCGCTGAAATTAAACGTGATGTTGTCGTTGCTTACGGTGCAGACCAAGGACAAGGTTTTCTTCGCCAAGCATATGTTCCGCCAACAGGACCAAACCCAACAGACTTATTGTTCGATGACACCTTTGATACTTCAGTATTATCTGCATTTGGCCAAATTGAATATGACGTCTCGGATAAGATGGAGTTAGCTGTCGCTTTACGTTATGACTATGAAGACAGAACGGTATCTAACAATGTTCCAAACGTTTCATCTTCCGGACTTAACATAAATACGATAGGACCTATAAACCCGGCATATAATGCTAATCCGGAAGGGATCCCAGATAGAAGCCGGTCATTTTCTCATTTTCAACCTAAAGTAACTCTGAGCTATGAGCTAACCGACAATGTTAATTCTTATGCAAGTTATGGCGTTGGTTTTAGGAGTGGCGGATTTAACTCGATAGGTACTCAAGCTACTCTCGATTTTTGGTTTAATAGTTCTGGCACAGGCACACCTGGTGATGCTGTAGACGCTAAATTATTAGTAACCGATGACTATGCTAAAGAAGTAACAACCAATATTGAATTTGGTCTCAAGTCTAAATTGATGGATGGCAAAGTCAGACTAAACGGTGCTATATTTAAAACTACCGTTGAAGACAATCAATTTTTTGAATTTTTTGCTGGCCCGTTTGGCTTATTAAGAGCCGTAACAACAATCGATGAACTTTCGATTCAAGGCTTTGAGCTAGATGTTACAGCGGATATTACCGATACCTTTAAAGTATTTGGTGGCGTGGGCTTACTTGATTCAGAAATAAAGGAAAACCGTAATCGCCCTGTGACTGTTGGTAACAAAGCGCCACAATCACCTGAAACCACCTACACCCTCGGCTTCAGCTATGAGCAACCTGTCACTGATGATTATTGGTTAACTACGCGAGTTGATTATCAATATACTGGAGAAACGTTTTTTCACACACTTCAAGGTGAACAGACTCCTACTATTTGGGACTTCTTTGGTACACTTGGCGGAGGCGTTCCACCGGGTCCACACCCACAAAACTTTGATAACGCAAAACGCGAGTCATACTCCACAATAAACGCTCGTATTGCGCTCGAGGCTGAAGCTTGGACCTTAGCAATTTATGGCAAAAACATTACTGATGAGCAGTATCTACAAGAAGTTATTCCTGCACCTGAATTCGGTGGTTCATTCATTCATCCTTCTGCCCGCGCAGAGTACGGCGTTGAATTTACTTATAACTTCTAAGCAATCGTGGGATGAGGCTTGAAGTGTGACTAATCACTTCAAGCCCAATATCCAAAGTAATGTTTGAATTGGAGAAAATCATGAATAAACCACTGGCTGGTTTACGTGTTATTGATTTAACGCATATGTTGTCTGGTCCTTACTGTGCAATGATACTTGCCGACTTAGGTGCAGAAACAATAAAAGTGGAGCCATTACAGGGCGAAGGTACGCGCAAATTATTAGCAACTGACCCCAAAAACTCTCTGGAAGGTATGGGCGCTTACTTCATAACACTTAATCGCAACAAACAAAGCATTTGTATAGATTTAAAAAGTGCAGCGGGAAAACAAGTTTTTTACGAATTAGTCAAAGAGTCTGATGTTGTTGTTAATAATTTCGGAGCTGGTGTTCCAGAGCGACTAGGTATTGACTATGAAACTTTGAACAAGATTAATCCTAGAATCATAACGTGCAGTATCACTGGCTTCGGTAGTAACGGGCCCAAATATAAAAGGCCTGCTTTCGACCAAGTTGCACAAGCGACAGGTGGAGGGATGTCAATTACCGGAACCGATAAAAATAATCCTGTTCGCGCAGGCATTCCAATTGGTGACCTTGGGGGCGGTATGTTTGCTGTTATGGGTATTCAATCCGCAATTATAGAGCGAGCTAATAGCGGTAAAGGGCAAGACGTAGATATCTCTATGCTTGATTGCCAAGTTTCAATGCTGAATTATATGGCGACCATGCACTTTTTATCTGGCGATGACCCTTATCCTATCGGTAATTCTCATTTTGTACACGTCCCATACAACACGTACCGCACTTCAGATGGGTTTATTGTTATTGCCATTATTACAGATAATTTCTGGAAGAATTTAAATGAAGTAGTGATGTGTCCTGAGTTCGATGACGCTAAGTACGATGGGCAGCCTGGCAGATGGGCAGATAAAGATTTTATCGATGACACGTTAAATGCAGTACTAGGTCAAAATACGACGGCCCATTGGATTTCCCAATTAGAAGAAAAGCGAATTCCTTGCGCACCTGTAAATAGCCTATCTGACGCTTTAAATGATGAACAGGTATTGCATAGAAATATGGTTGTAGATTTAAAACATCCGAATGGTGGCTCTACCAAAGGGCCCGGTAACCCAATAAAATTCTCGCGTACCAATGAGGAGACTTTTGAGGCAGCACCTGAATTAGGTCAAGATACCCAGACAGTGTTATCAGAACTATTGCAAATGTCTCAAGAGCGAATCGATGCGCTAGTAGCGGAAGGTGCAGTGAGAGGAGGCAGTAATGATTAGGGATGTTTTCATTAATGATGTAGGACCACGTGACGGTTTACAGAATCAAGCGAAAATATTAGCACCAGCACATCGATTACAGCTTATTGAGCGACTAACCGATGCAGGTCTAGACGGCATAGAAGTAGGTGCATTTGTATCACCTAAAGCAGTTCCTGCAATGGCGGGAACGGATAAGATATGCCAACAGCTTCCGAGTAATAATTGCCAT
Organism: Glaciecola sp.; assembly: GCA_047637355.1. GTDB lineage: Bacteria > Pseudomonadota > Gammaproteobacteria > Enterobacterales > Alteromonadaceae > Glaciecola. The sequence continues at coordinate 16,695 of JBLIKA010000012.1, forward strand.
TATTCAGCCTTAATTCCAAATATGAAAGGATTTGAATTAGCCGAACATAACAACGTTAAGCTGGCGTCATTAGTCGTTGCAACATCGAATACGATGAATGAAAAAAATATCCGTATGGATAATGCGCAAACGTTGAACATGATTAAAGACGTCATAGATGTGTCGAAAAATACTACAGTTGAGGTGCAGGTATATTTAGCCACTGCATGGGCATGCCCATTTGAAGGAATAGTTGCGCCACAACAAGTCATAGATATGGCCGGCAGTTTATTGGAATTAGGCGCATCTAGGCTAGTTATTGCAGATACGATCGGCGCTGCAGACCCCTTACAGGTTAATACGTTAATGAACCAATTAGTAAAACAATTCGGTTCAGATGTTTTTTCTTGCCACTTTCATGATACCCGCGCAATGGGCTTAGCAAATTTATATGCAGCGCTAGAGGCGGGTATTCGACGTTTTGACGCATCAATCGCAGGTTTAGGTGGCTGTCCTTTTGCTCCAGGCGCCAGTGGTAATGTAGCAACAGAAGATGTCGTAATGATGTGTGAACAAATGGGCTACAAGACAGGAATAGACATGCTGACATTATTAGAGGCGTCAGATCTGGCTGTTGAATTAACGCAGACTGCCCGCGGGGGGAATACAAAAACATGGTTACGCAAACAATACCCTAAGACTAATTAAATTAATTAGTCTGGCCACCTTACATAAATATTAGTTAAAACAAATACTAAAAGAAGGAAAAATTTATGAGTTATCGATTAGGCGTTGATGTTGGAGGTACTTTTACAGACCTTTTATTGATCAACGAAAGCAACGGTGAAACTCACACAGCAAAGGTTCCCTCTACACCAGAAGATTCGTCAATTGGTGTTTTAAACGGCATTGCACGAATATGCGAAGAATCAGGCATAGATCCAAAACAAATCAATCGTGTCATGCATGGAACGACCGTTGCAACCAACGCTGTACTCACTGGCAAAGGAGCTAAAGTTGGACTGGTTACAACTAAAGGCTACAAGCATGTATTGCAAGTAGCCCGCTCATTTTGCCCAGGAGGCTTAGGCGGCTGGGTAAGTTATGTAAAGAAACCTCTACTTGCGCCATTGGAATTAACGATCGAAGCCAATGAACGAATGGGCGCTGACGGAAAGACGGTTAAGACCTTGGACCAGCAGGCATTTCGTAATGATTTAATTAAGCTTAAAGCGAAAGGTGAAGTCGAAGCGCTTACCATTTGCTTCATTAATGCTTATGTTAATGGCGAACATGAAAAGCAAGCTAAAGCCGTTGCCGCCGAAATTTTCACGGATATACCGATTAGTATTTCTAGCGACATAGTACCTGAAATGCAAGAATATGAACGCACAGAAACCACTGTAGTAAATTCATATGTTCGTCCACAAGTTGCACGATACATCGATAATCTTCAAGCGTCTTTGCATAAAACGATGGGCCAGGATTTACATCTATCGATTTTACGCTCAGACGGTGGTTTAGCCTCAGCAAATGCCGCGGCTGATAATCCGGTTAACTTATTAATGAGTGGGCCTGCCGGTGGCGTATCAGGAGCGATACATTTCGCGTCTGCCGCTGGATATGACAATGTTCTAACGTTTGATATGGGCGGAACATCAACCGACGTTGCCTTAATACAAAATGCAAAAGCTCGCATACGACGTGAAACACGCGTAGGCGATGTTACTGTACGAGCACCTTCGGTAGACGTTAGAACCGTTGGCGCCGGTGGTGGTTCACTTGCCTTCGTCCCTGAGTTAACTAAAGCATTGCGAGTAGGCCCTGAATCAGCCGGCGCTCAGCCGGGCCCAGCTGCTTATATGAAAGGTGGCGTTGAGCCAACAGTATGCGATGCTAACGTTGTTTTAGGTTACTTGCCCTCAGACGTTCAGCTCGGCGGTAAAATGGCAATTGACAAGGCCGCCGCTGTAACTGCCGTTAAAAAAGTAGCTGATGCAATGGGACTTTCTGTAGAAGAAGCCGCTGAAGGTATTGTGCGTATTGCTAATGAAGCTATGTTTGGTGCGTTGCGATTGGTGTCTGTTGAGCAAGGCTTTGACCCTAGAGATTTTGCTCTAGTTGGTTTTGGCGGAGCAGGTCCTTTACATGCAAATGCATTAGGAATTCTGACAGGTTCATGGCCTACGATCATACCGCCAGGACCAGGCGTATTGTGTGCATACGGTGATGCAACAACGGTAGTAAAAGATGAAGCATCCAAAACTTATGTCACGCTCATCAAGAATACAAACCAAGCGTCACTAGCAAAGCTATTTCATGAGTTAACAGAGAAAGCTTCGTCAACGCTGATTTCCGATGGGATCAGTAAAGATAAATTAGAAGTTACCTTGCAAGCTGATGTTCGTTATACCGGCCAAGCATTTCAACTATCTATTGAGATTTCTCAAGCCGACTTTGAAGCACAAGGTCTTGATCTGTTAATTAGTCGTTTCGACGAACAACATACTCAACTATTTACATTTGCCCTTGATGAAGGTCATGAGATTGTCATGGTTCGTGCAATTGTATCGGCTGCTGCTACTGCTCTACCGGCAAGCAAGCAAATAACCGGAAATACCACGTTACTCGAATGTAAAATTGCCGATACCAAAATTTATCATGAAGGACAGTACCATCAGGCGGCTATTTACGAGCGCGCTAAAATGGTTGTAGGGTTAGTTGTTCCTGGCCCTTGCATCGTAGGTGAAATGGATTCTACAACGGTTATTTTACCGGGGTATATTGCCACGGTAGATACTGTTGGCAACCTCCTAATTAACCCTGTTAACGCAAACACAAATAAATAGTAGGAGATCAAAATGAATAAAATTATTGAAACAAACTCAGCTCCTCTTAATCGTGTGGATACGGACACAGTAACCGTTGATATCATTGAAAACGCTCTAAAAAATGCGCGTGAAGAAATGGACGCGGTCTTATTTCGAACTGCTATGAGTCCTGGTATTCGTGAGCAAGGTGATTGCTTTCCGATGATTGCGAACAAAGATGGCAAAATGGTAGTAGGACAATTTGGTTCTTTCATTCATGGCTTTATGGACGCATTTTCAGGCGAAGTGGAAGAAGGTGACGTACTGCTAACTAACGACCCTTATATGTGCAACGGTGCAGTATCCCATCTACCTGATTGGATTGTTATTGTTCCTATTTTCCGTGAAGGTAGGCATATTGCCTGGTCAGCAATGTTTGGTCACATGTCAGATAATGGCGGCATGGTCCCAGGCTCAATTCCAATAAAAGCAGAAACCATTTTCCAAGAAGGTATCCGTATTCCCCCAACGAAGTTATACAAGAAAGGGGTATTGCAGAAAGACCTGTTGGAACTCATATTACATAACGTCAGAACACCACAATGGAACCGATTCGATTTAAACGCATTAGTCGCAGCATGTAATACGGCGTCAAAGCGGGTTATCGAGATTGCAGATAGATTTGGTGATGATACTTTCTACTCAACGATGGAAGTTATGTTAGAACGAAATCACACTGCAATGTCTGCAATCATCAATATGTTAGTGCCTGAAGAGCCTCGCGTATTTGAAGATTACTTGTGCGATGATGGCGTCGGTAAAGGACCGTACAAGATTCGCTGTAAAATGTGGCGTGAAGGACCTAAAGCAATATTTGACTTTGAAGGTACCGATCCACAAGCTAAAAGCTCAATTAATTTCTACTTAAATGAAGAAATGTTTAAGATGTTTTTTGGTTCTTTCACCATTAATTTAGTTGACCCACAAATACTCTTCAATGATGGTTTTTATGACTTAGTGGACGTACGCATACCGCAAGGCAGCTTATTGAAGCCAAATTACCCGGCGGCTCTTTCTGGAAGAACACATGCCCTAGGCCGAATATTTGATGTCATGGGTGGCTTGCTAGGACAAGGTGCACCCGAGGCAATGAACGCCGCAGGCTTTTCCGATTCACCGCATTTATTTTATTCAGGCTATGATGATAAGGGCGAATGGTTTCAACTCTTTCAAATCGGCTTTGGTGGTATTCCAGGTCGCCCTGCTGGAGACGGTCCTGATGGCCATTCACTATGGCCAGGCTTTACTAATGTGCCTAACGAATTCATTGAGGCTTACTTTCCGCTGAGAGTAGAGAATTATGAAGCGATATTGGATTCCGGTGGCGCAGGCTTGCACCGCGGTGGTAATGGACTATCTGTTGGCTATCGCTTCTTAAATGACGGCCAAATAGCGATCCATGATGATCGTTGGTTAACCTATCCTTGGGGCGTTAACGGCGGAGTCCCCGGTATGCGCTCAACCAAAATATTAATACGAGCAGATGGAAGCGAAGAAACGTTACCAGCAAAATGTGAAGGTATTGAGGTTAAAAAAGGCGATATTTTGTACTTTAATACATGGGGTGGCGGCGGTTGGGGAGACCCATTCAAACGCGAGCCTCAGTTGGTGCTGGATGACATCAATCGTTCATTAGTTTCTGTTCAAGGCGCCAGATCTTATGGTGTAGTAATAAAGGAAGATATGTCGATAGACCAAGCTGCTACATCAGCGCTAAGAGCGGAAATGAGCAGTGCCCGTGGTGATGTTAAATTGTTTGATTTTGGCGGTGACATAGCCGATATCAAAGCTCGTAGTTTGGCAGAAACCAAGCTACCCCCTCCGCAAGCACCCGAGTTCTAAATGACAGTAAAACTTATCGATAATGATCTTGTTATTGGTGAATTACAGTTGGGCAAATGCCCAGCTGTAATTGCTGTCGATTTTAGCAACGGTTTTACAGATAAAGAAAGCCCTTTGGGAGGAAATTTTGAACCTCAAATTGATGCTAATCTTGAGCTAATCAATGCTGCCATTGATAAGAAAATCCCTGTGTTTTTTAGCACTGTTATTTACGATAATAAAAAACAAGCGAACGTATTTAGGCAACGATTGCCGGCATTAAATATATTGCAAAGAGGTTCTCGTTGGGTAGATATTCACGACAAGTTTAGCCAATATGTCAACGTCGACAATATTATTGAGAAACACTATCCAAGCGCTTTTTTTTCGACAACATTGGCGACTAAGTTAGCAGCGCTTAAAATAGACTCCCTCATTATAACGGGTTTAACTACTTCGGGTTGTGTGCGGGCGACATGTGTGGATGCTCTGCAACATAATTTCATGTGTGCAGTTGTACCTGAAGCGTGTGGGGATAGAAATCAGGCTGCACACGAGATGAGCTTACATGATATGCATGCAAAGTATGCTCAAGTTTTGCCATTGAGTAACATTAAGGAATACTTTAAATCACTATGATTTTAAGGCTTTTAAGCGCAACCTGACGTAATCGACATACCATTGCCCATTTACAAATAAATCAGGCTTTAATAGATTAGTAACTTCGTCAATGATGTGTCTTTTTTGTTGAATCTCTACATTTGTAAAGAATGCCTGCCCAAAGGCTTCTAACCATTCACTTAAGTGTTCTGGTAGGGGCGTCAAACGATCAAATAATTCGATATATTCAACCGCAAAGCCGTGTTGTGCCAATAAATCAGAGTATGCCTCAGCCGAAGGGAAGTACCATGGATTTTGATACACAATACCTTCCCGTTCTAAACACGTAGTTAGCGCGTCAACTATTCTTCTTGCGTTACCGAAGCCACCGAACTCTGCTACAAACCGGCCTTGTGGTTTTAATGCCCGATAAATACCGTTGAGCACTGCCTTTGGTGCTGTCATCCAATGCAGAGCTGCATTCGAAAAAACACCATCAAACTGCTCATTAAAATCTAAATTATGAGCATCTTTAACAATCGCATTAATGCCCTTCGCTTTAGCTGCCAGAACCATTTCAGCGCTCGCGTCTATTCCAAGCACATTGTGGCATAACGGTTGAATTTTTTCGGTCAGACTACCATCGCCGCAGCCTAAATCTAAAATTGAGTCTGATAATTTAGGTTCAAGCAGCACTAATAAAGGTTCACCAAGCTTACTTACAAAATCAGCCACTTGATTGTACTTGACCGGATCCCATTTTGTTTCTGCCATAAAGCCCTCAAGTAAAGATTCTGATGTTTAATATCATCATCATGATGCTAAAAAATTATTTACTATTGTTCTGTATCAGCCATCTAAGTGATTATTAAAGTAAATTTACAAACTAACTATGTCATCATCAATGAGGTGTTTAACTAACTCACTTTGCTGGGCATCGTCAAACGCCTTATCAATCATTGCCGCTCTGTAGCCGGCTACTTCTTTGTAATTAGGATGAGTGAAAATATACATCTGCCCCGCATTAAGAGCTTCAACAACACGTTTTGCAAGCAGTTCTGGAGCAATACCTGACTCGACAAGAGCAGCTGCGTGACCAACATTTTTCTTGTGCCGCTGTTTATCGGCAGGCGTATTTTCTTTAAATTCTTTAGACGACTTATATTTATCTTGTTTATTGCGCATTGACTCATGAATACGAGTTTTTACAAAGGCCGGGCACAGCGCTGAAACGTGAATATTATGTGATTTTAATTCCACAGCCCAACTTTCGGTCAATGACACAACGGCTGCTTTTGTAGCGGAATAAGAACTTGCATAAGGAACGCCCATCATACCCGCCATTGACGCAACATTGATAATCCAGCCACCTTCACCATGGCGTTTTATTTCAGGTATAGCGGCTTGAGCGCCATATACCACTCCCATCAAGTTGACATCAACAACCCAGCGCCATATGTCGTGGTCAGCCTGCTCAATTTTTCCAGGAACACCGCCTACCCCCGCATTATTTACAACCATATGCAGTTTGCCAAAAGCGGCTAAAGTTTGCTCAACACAAGCTTGCCACTGAGTAAAATCGGTGACATCTAACTTGCAGGCCAACACCTTAATATTTAACGATTCTAATTGCTTTTTAGCACTCGCTAGGGCCGCTTCGTCAATATCGGCAATCACCACGTTCATGCCCAACTCACCAAATTCTTTCGCTAACGCGAACCCTATGCCACCTGCGGCTCCAGAAATAAGTGTTGTCTTACCAGCATACGTTGATGCATTATTTTGTGACATAAGTTGGTTCCTATTTTTTACTTACTTATTAAGAACCAAGATGGCTCATTGCTAGCTCCAATATAGGATGGCGTTGTATATAAGCACACTTTATTTAGTTAATCGTGTGGCCTTAGTTCCATGAATAGTAGAGAGGAAAAGCATTGTTAATGTTATATAAAACGCAACTAAAGTGCTTTTCTGGTTGGCATTACGACATTTGCAAATATTAATCCCGCCACCAAAGACATAAATATCAAAAATACTTCTGGTCCAACATGCGGCGCTTGTACAAAGTCTTGGCCTGATATAAACGAATTCAAGCCGATATAAGTTTTGGAACCTGGGACCAACACAATCAAGCCATGCATAGCGACAATGGTTGAGGGTTGATTCGCTATTCTCCCAAATGCATTAGCAAAAACACCAAGCGCAAATGCCCCTAAGAATGTGCCAAAGGTTTGATCTATATAATGAGAACTAAAAACCGTCACGCCATAGGCAATAAAAGCCGACATTAACGCCCAATGAATATGCTTAAGTCGTGTTCTAAAAATGGGTACTAGTGCGAAACACAACAAACCAACAGCCAACCATGTAGCCCAATATGGCAGAGAAGCGGCGGGTTCGAACTGATTTTCACCAAATAAAGTAAAACCAACACCAACGCCTAAAAATGCACCAAAGTAGAGTTTAAAAAGTTGCATAATTGCGTCCATGATCCGCGCCGTTCCTGACACCAGATTTCTCGACGAAAGCTCTGCCAAACCCATGGTAAGTGCTAAACCGGGCACCAATACGATAACGGCAGAAAGCACCATCAACGGAATGTTAATACCAGGATCTAAATAACGGCTTATAGCGCATGCTAAAATACCGGCAGCAAATGAAGTTACTGGTTCGAGCATTAAATTTACGCGCTTTGATTTTTGTGACCATAAAATCCATAGGTAAGAGACAAAACCCAGTAATCCAGCCCAGAATATCTCTGCGATACTTGCTCCCATCAACATTGAAAACGAACCTGTAGCTAAAGCAAATGCTAAACCGGTAATTACCTTTCCGTACGGACTTGGCATCTCATTTATTGCGTCCAAACGAATATCAGCCTCCGTTAAACTCATTTCCCCAGACAAGAGTGCATTTGCTAATTCGTCGGTAAGCGATAAGGCATTCATGTCCAAATCGCCTGGTTGAAGGCGCGCCGCATGATTATATTCGTCTTCGTGTTTATCACTCCAAATGACAAAAGTAATAGAGGTTGGCGTTGCTATAAACGACGCATAAACACCTAAATAGCTAGCGACTTCTAGCAAGTATGCTTCTAGTCGAAATGCGGGCGTTCCATACTTGTGCAACATTTTGCCCAGTTTCAATATGAAACGACGGATTTGAATAAATTCTTGAGTGTTCAATCTACTGTTTCTCTGCCCCAAAGGAGCTTTGTATTGGCGGTGGTTAACTTCATTATAAAAACGTGCAGATCTCTGTGAGTGTTTTTTTATTTTTTGCATGTTCTGGCACTGTTGCATCATCAGCAGGGTAACCCACGATTAGCAATATATATGGACGTTCTTCATCAGGCCTTTGACATATTTTTGATAGAAATGACATTGGCTTTGGTGTGTGGGTCAACGTCACTAACCCAGCGTTATGCAAAGCTGTTATCAGAAAGCCAGTCGCAATACCTACCGACTCATGCACATAATAATTAGTGTGTTTATCGCCAGGACTCACCCCACCCTTCTTCTGACTGAAAATAGCAATTAACCAAGGAGCGTGCTCAAGATAAGGTTTTTGTGCGTCAGTGCCCAGAGGCTGCAACGCTTCTAACCATTCCTTACCACCCCGGCCTGCATAAAATCCTTGTTCATGCAATTCAGCCTGCTCTCTGACTTGCTTTTTTACATCATCCGAATGAATAGCTACAAAATGCCAAGGCTGATGATTCGCTCCATTCGGCGCCGTTCCGGCTGCCTTTATGCAATTTTCGATAATTTCCTGAGGCACCTTACGGTCGCTAAATTTACGTATGCTATGACGACGTTTTATATTGTCATAGAATACTTGAGAGCGAATTAGCATCTCCTCTTGAGGATACTCGATGTAGTCGCACAGAAGCGATTCGTTATACTCTTTCATTGGACAGCCAATTATTGTTTTAAGTCGAGTGACGCACGATACAACTAGTATATCCTGCACAGCGCATTATATAAACGTATCATTCAATATGATGATGACCAAAATGAATCTTTTACAACGACATCTACCTTCAGCAGAGTTAGGCTATATTTAAAGACTAAAACGCCCGGTGAACAAACCAACGGATAGCAGTATATAAAGGTCCAGACTTCAATACTTGACTAAGCCTACTAGGACAAGGCCAATCATTAGTACGAAAATAGTCTTCTCTGAACCCTTCAAACCCACCGAATTCAAGAACAACAAAGGAGGTTAAAAGGCAAGTTGCATTAATAATCGCTTTGCAGATTGAGGTTCTATTATTCACTACTTCATTTTTTCGGTGAGTCTGCCAATCGCCTGAAGATGCGCTTATTGCTATGTTTAGTTGAGAAACTTGACATAAAAAACCCCGCATTTTCATGCAGGGCTTTAGAATAATGGTGCCTCGACCCGGGATCGAACCAGGGACACGCGGATTTTCAATCCGCTGCTCTACCAACTGAGCTATCGAGGCATTTGCGAATGCGTTTTAACGCTGTATTTCGCTGTGGGGGCGTATTAAACGGATTTTGCCCTTCCAAGTCAACTATTTTCTAAACTTTTGCGGCTTTATCTTAATAAAAAGGCTCAAACGGTTATTTTGTAGGCGGAACGTAGCCTTCAATCGTTGGTTCAATACCCTCGAACAAATAAGCGACCATTTTTTCTTCAAGAAACTTTCTATCGTTAGCTTCCATCATGTTCAACTTGTTCTCGTTTATCAGCATGGTCTGTTTTTTCTGCCAAAGACTAAACGCTTCTTTGGATATTGTGTCGAATATACGTTTACCAACTGGCCCTGGATATAACTGAAAATCCAAACCATCAGCTTCTTTGTTCAAACAAACACAATTTACTGTTCTTGCCATGTTATATACCTTCGGATAAATAATAATTGCGCGTAGTATAGCTTAATAAACAACTCAACTTCAGCAATGATCACTCAAAATCAGTTAACTTTCAGCAGTTAAACAATATATCTACTTTTAATAGTCGCTTTTTAACATTTCTAGTATTTTCATTGTGGGCGCCGATAAACCAATTTTACTTGGATTGTATGAGTCGAACCAAAGTTGATTTATAGCGCCATCATCCAACCCCGCGTTACTCTCGTTGACTGTTTGCAACGGCGGTTCCTTTAACTCAATAAGTACCGGTAAAATCAATAAATGAAAATGACTAAAAGTATGTTTAAAGGTATCTAGCTCGCGTACTTTGGCCTCCTGTAAATTTACTGTTAGCAAACTATCTTGGAGCATCAACAGTGCTTCATCCGTCGTTTTTTCGAATTCTTTATCGAAACCTGTTTCTAAAAAACCCCAAAGTCCTCCCCAAATTCCTGAAGGTGGTCTTTGTTGCATTAACACTTGGCCATTAAACGACGGGATCAACATTGTCGTGTACTTTGTTGGGATTTGCTTTTTGGGCTTCTTAAACGGAAAATCCGTTTGTTTCCCTTGAGCGTATGCTAGGCAACGCAACTGCATTGGGCAATCATCACACTTAGGTCTGGAACGAGTACATATTGTCGCACCTAAATCCATAATTGCTTGTGTATAATCCCCATATCTTAGCTTCCCAGAAGTGCTATTCGTCTCTTGCGAATCGAGTTGCTCTTGCACGCTTTTGCCTAGATTAAAAACACTAGGCTTTAACGCCTCAGCTTCAGTCCATAGCCTATCTTCTATTTTTTTACTACCTGTCCAGCCTTCAATAGCCATGTAGCGAGTAAGCACACGCTTTACGTTTCCGTCCATAATTGCATAGGCTTGATTCAAAGATAAAGACAAAACAGCAGCTGCAGTGGAACGGCCTATTCCGGGTAAAGCAATAACTTCGTCAAAAGTTATTGGAAATTTACCTGCATGCAGATCTCTAACTTGTTGAGCAGCCTTATGCAAATTTCTAGCTCTGGCGTAATACCCCAAACCAGTCCATAAGTGCAAGACCTCGTCAATCGGTGCATTGGCTAAATCGGTAACGTTAGGGAAGCGTCGCATGAAAGTATCGAAATAAGGGATTACGGTTGCGACTTGGGTTTGCTGCAACATTATTTCAGAAATCCAAACTGAGTAAGACGATTTGTTTTTTTGCCACGGCAAATTTTTGCGCCCGTGTTGGTCAAACCAAGTTAAAAGCGCGTTTGAAAAAGAAAAGCTACTTGAAGTCACATTAACCGCACATCTGCCAAAGAATGAATTATAATACCCGACTTTTGTACTAATAGAACAGTCTAGCGTCATATTTCGGCTGCTCCGTTCATTTACCAAACATTTAATAAAGACCACGAGATACATGAAGTCATTTAAAAGCCTAGAAGAAGCCCGAGCAGCGGGCGTATATATTAGTAAAATAAAAAGCTTTGTAAAACGCGAGGGCCGCCTAACTAATGCTCAAGCAAAAGCAATTGAAGAAAACTGGCCAACCAAAGGCCTAACTATCGAGCATGGCATGCTCAACTTAGATGCCGTTTTTGGTCGTTCCGCGCCAACAGTTCTTGAAATTGGTTTTGGCATGGGCAAGTCGTTCGTTGAAATGGCGACAGCTGCTCCACAGAATAACTTCATTGGCATTGAAGTACATCGTCCCGGCATCGGAGCTTGTTTAGCCGACGCTGAGGAAGCTGGCATTGAAAACCTTCGTGTATTTGAACACGATGCAGTTGAAGTGCTAGCTCAATCGATTGCGGATAGCTCACTGCATCGTTTACAGCTATATTTTCCTGACCCTTGGCATAAAACGCGTCATCACAAGCGTCGAATAGTACAGCCTGATTTTGTGCAGAGTTTGCGTTCAAAGCTTGCAATTGGTGGCACTTTTCATATGGCAACCGACTGGGAGCCTTATGCAGAGTTCATGATGGAAGTCATGACCCAAGCACAGGGTTATGAAAACACTTCAAGCGAAGGTGCGAACGGTTTTGTTCCTCGCCCAAATTATCGCCCTATTACCAAATTTGAAGTTCGTGGCCAGAAACTCGGTCACGGCGTTTGGGATCTCATTTTTAAGCGAGTAAGCTAAATGCTGTCATTACCTAGTCAGTTGTTATTACGTAATACCGATATTTTCGAAAGTGGCAAGTGGGCGATTGTTAATCCCTCAGATGCTGCTATTTTTGACGAACTGCGTGACCCAAGTATCAATTTCGATATTACCGGCCTCCATCAGTTTCATGATATTTATTTTCAGAGTGAGAATACCAGTAAGTTTCCGCAAGTTTTTGCTGCCAGCTTTAGTATTGATGATCTCAAAGATAAACAGCAACTAGATGGGGCGGTTATTTTTCTGCCAAAAGCAAAACAGCATCTTGAAATGCTTATTGCTAACATGACTGACTTGGTCAAAGTAGGCGGTAAGTTATTGATTGTTGGCGAAAACAAAGCTGGCATTAAAAGCGTGGGGAAATTGCTGGAGCGTGTGGGCTCAACAGTTAACAAAATTGATGGCGCTAAACATTGCGGTTTAATTTGTGTTGAGATTGAAACACCTAACAAGTCGGCTTTTGAGATAAAGCACTTTGGTGTCATCAGAAAGTATTTGGTAAACGGTCAAGAACTCAAGGTATTTTCACTTCCCGGCGTATTTGGTCACAAACAATTCGACCCAGGCACTCAATTATTGTTAGCGCAATTTGAGCCACGCTCGGTTAAATTAGTCAACATGAAAGGCCAAGTATTAGATTTTGCTTGTGGCACAGGTATCATCGGTACTTATTTTGCCAAGCTTAATACCAAGGTAAAAGTTACTATGAGTGATGTATCAGCGCTTGCCATTTATAGTACGAAACAAACACTTGAGCTTAATGCTGTTGAAGGAACTGTCATTGCGAGTGACGGCATGAAAAAAGTCGAAGGTTACTTTGATCACATCGTTAGTAATCCGCCGTTTCATATTGGTATCCGCAACGACTACACCATTACACAACAATTTATAGCCCAGGCGCATAAGCAAACTCGTCCGCGCGGCACACTTGATATTGTGGCAAATAAATTTTTACCTTACAGTGAGGTTATGAGTGGCCTGTATTTCCGCTCGAAGACACTAGTAAGTACGAATAAATATAATATTTACGAAGCTGCAAAATAGGGTAATACAGCTCTTACGGCGACGCTGATGTGCAACGTAAGGCCAACTTTTAGCTGACTTTGGTCTTATATTGTAACAAGTGACATTAAAAATTAGATAAGAAGACTTAGTACCTTATGAAAATACTCTTTTTGATATCTGAAGTAGAAGACATTGTAAAAACCGGAGGCTTAGCCGATGTTGGCAAAGCCCTGCCCATTGCGTTGTCTGAACTTGGACATGACGTCAAGATTGTCCTTCCTTATTACAAAGCCGCTGCAGACTCTTTAAAACTTGCCAATGCAACACCACAACAAATTATCTATACAAACGGACACAGTTACGCATTTGATATAAAGGAATTAAGCTTTAACGGCATTTCTGTCTATTTTGTCGACTATCCTGAATACTTTAATAATGACCAACTTTACAGTGACGATAGCAAAATCAGCAATGCAGAGAAATTTACCTTTTTCTCACTAGCAGCACTAAAAACAGCTGAGGCTGTGAGCTTTAAGCCAGACATTTTACACACTAACGACTGGCACACTTCAATGGCATGCTATTTTGCCAAGCATTCGCCGCTTACCTACGATTATTTTGTACACACCAAATCAGTCTTAACTATCCACAACGCCGCATTTCAAGGTACTGACAATCTAATCAATATTCCAAGCATTGATCCCACATCACCCGGCATGTATGTTGAAAACAATCATTTGAATATGCTGAAAACGGGTTTGTTATATGCTGATAATATTTGCCCTGTCAGCACTACCTATGCACAAGAGATCGCGACCCCATTAGGTAGTCACGGCATTGATGACGTTATTCGACAACGTATCAACGTTGTCGAGGGCGTGCTAAATGGCTGCGATTACGAACAATGGGATCCAAGCTCCGACGAATTTATTGCTGCACATTATTCTGTTGATGATATGTCAGGGAAAGCGGCATGCAAAAAAGACCTACAAAAGACATTTGGTTTAAAATTTGACTCACAAATCCCGATTATAGGTATGGTTTGCAGAACAACACTGCAAAAAGGCTTTGGGTATTTAATGCCCATCATTGAGGATATTCTCAAACATAATGTGCAAATTGCCTTAGTGGGAACAGGTCAAAAGGACATAACTGAACAGCTACATCAAATCGCAAGTGACCATCTAAAACAATTTGTCTTTGTAGAGGACTTTAAACCAGACTTCGCACATAAAGTAGAAGCCGGCGCTGATTTTTTCCTGATGCCGTCGGAGTTTGAGCCTTGTGGCCTAAATCAAATGTACAGCTTAGCCTATGGAACGACGCCTATTGTGCGGGGTATTGGAGGCTTAAAAGACACGATTGTTGATATTAATGAGCCACAAGGAACCGGTTTTGTGTTTAATCAACCAACACCAGAAGCATTACTTAGCGCAGTCAGAAGAGCATTACTGGTAAGACTTGAAGACAATAAAAAGTTACAGACTGTCATAAAACGCGGAATGCAGAAAAAATTCACTTGGAAAGAAGCTGCTGACAAATATCTAAATATTTATCAGCGTAAGTAAAAAATAGAAAACAGTAATTAATTCAAAGTGAAAATGTACTCAGAACAACAGTTATTGCAGCTAATGTGAAAGTTTAACCAAATCTAATTTTCAATTTAGTCATGTTTTGAATATACTGTAAGTGAAACTGTAATTTTATTACAAATTAAGAAGCTTATTACAGCTCGTGACGTGTTAATTTTCAGAAATTTAGATTATTAGTGCTATTTACCCAACCGCGCAAAATGTATCGTGGGCTAACAATAGAAATTTTTCGTATAAAAAAAATGATGTTTATCAATATTCTGATAAACTCAATATAGCAATGTTAATAGAGTGTAAAAAATGCAAACGCCAAACATCCTTATCGTCGAAGACGAAGTCGTCACCCGTACTACGCTGAAGAGCTTATTCGAAGCTGAAGGCTACAATGTATTCGAAGCTGAAAACGGCCATGAAATGCATGACTTTTTCCAGAATAACCAGATCAATTTAGTCATTATGGACATTAATTTGCCGGGCAAAAATGGTTTGCTCCTAGCGCGTGAAGTACGTGATAGAAAAAATGTCGGCCTTATATTTCTGACAGGCCGCGATAATGATGTTGACCGTATTCTTGGCTTGGAAATTGGTGCCGACGATTATTTGACTAAGCCTTTTAATCCGAGAGAATTAACTATTCGCGCTCGTAATTTATTGTCTCGCACCAGCAGTGCGTCTGAAGATGATGATTTACCAAGCAAAGTTAACTTCAACGGTTGGACACTCGATGGCGATAGCCGTAGTTTGATATCTCCAGTTGCAAAGGAGTTTAGATTACCGCGTAGTGAGTTTAGGGCATTGCACTTGTTCTTGAGTAATCCGGGTAAAATACTAACTCGCGAGCAACTCATTATGGAAATGACGGGCCGTGAGTTGCGTCCTAATGACAGAACGGTAGACGTTACTATTCGTCGTATTCGTAAACACTTCGAATCACAACCAGATGATGAAGAGTTAATAGTGACCATTCATGGCGAAGGCTATCGTTTTTGTGGTGCTGTAGATTAGCAGCCACAAAACGTAGAGTTTAGAGACTCAACAGTAAAAAATAAAAAAAGCCCATTCATTCATGGGCTTTTTTGTTTTTTGTGAGGTCAATTCGACAATTAAGAACCCGCAACTTGCATAGACTCAATGAGTATAGAGCCGGTTTGTATGCTGCCTCGGTGTTCTGTTTCAGCGCCAATTGCAACGATATTTTGAAACATATCTTTTAAGTTACCAGCAATCGTAATTTCATGAACCGGGTATTGAATAATCCCATTTTCTACCCAAAAACCAGCCGCACCACGAGAATAATCGCCATTCACAATATTCACGCCTTGTCCCATGAGTTCAGTGACAATAAGCCCTGTTCCCATTTTTTCAAGGAGTTCTTTATCCGATTCACCGGTCGAACTTAATAACCAATTGTGAATACCACCTGCATGACCATTCGTTTGCATTTTCATTTTACGCGCCGAATAACTAGTCAACAGATAATGCTGCAATACGCCTGACTCAACAATAGTCATGTCTTGTGTGCGCACACCTTCATTATCAAATGGTGAACTTGCCAAACCTTTCAACAAATGCGGTTTTTCATTAATTGTTAGCCAATCTGGAAATACTTTGGTACCTAAGCTATCGAGCAGAAATGAAGATTGTCTAAATAAACTACCACCGCTAATTGCACTCACAAAATGACCGAAAATTCCCGATGCAATATCACGATGGAAAAGCACCGGTACTTTGCCCGTTTTGATTTTTCTAGCGCCTAAACGGCTCAAGGTCTCTTTAGCTGCATCGACACCCACAGTATAAGCTGAGTCGAGTAAATGCGCCTCACGGTTCATTGTATAGCTGTAATTGCGTTGCATATCCTTGCCGTCTTGAGCGATTAGCACGCAACTTAAATTATAACGACTACTTGCGTACCCTGCATTAATACCATGAGTATTTCCGTATACTCGAACACCCAAATTAGCATTATATGACGCACCATCTGAATTAATAATCTTTGAATCAAAGTCCATTCCAGCAGTTTCGGCTTCAATTGCCAATTTAATCCCTGCTTCGGTATCTAATTCTATGGGGTGATATAGGTCTAAATCGAGTATTTCGGTAGCAATAAATTCTTTATCAGCGATGCCAGTGCAGTCATCTTCACTTGTATATTTTGCAATTTCTACGGCTTTTTCTACCGTTAATCTTAACGCTGCAGGACTCAAATCGGTGGTTGATGCACTACCCTTCCGTTTCCCTACAAACACTGCTATGCCTAGCCCGCCATCATTTGTAAATTCTACAGTTTCAACTTCTTTTAGTCTTGATGATACAGCTATGCCCTGAACTTTAGACATGCTTGCCTCGGCCGCCGTCGCACCCTTTTGAATAGCCAGACGCAATGCGTCATCTACGACATTTTGAATTTCTGCTAACTGCTTTTCAGATTCCATATATTATTTTTACTGTCCAAACTATAGTGTGGCGGTTACAATCAACCTTAATTCTAGCACTAAAGAAATCAAAAAACTTGATATGAATGCCGATTACAACGACGAGCCACTTCTTGACGAAAATGGTGACATAATAAAAAGCAAAACTCAGCTTAAGCAAGAAGCAGAAGATCTAAAGCAGTTAGGTGTCGCCTTAGTTGAGTTTTCAAATGCCCAATTAGACAGTATTCCTCTGACTGAGGAGTTGCGTGATGCCATCCAATTAGCAAATCGTATTAACAAGAAGAAAGACGGCTTTAGACGTCAACTTCAATTAATCGGCAAAATACTGCGCCGATGCGAGCTTGCACCCATTGAGGATGGAATCAACAGATTGCGCGCACATCACATAAAATCTGAAAGCCAATTTCATGAGCTTGAGCAACTTCGAGACGACATTGTGGCTCAGGGCGATAGCGTTATTTCGACTCTTCTGGATAAACATCCTGATTTAGATCGACAAAAGCTAAGGCAAATGCAACGTCAAGCAGTTAAACAAAAAGAAGCGGAAAAAACACCTAAAGCAGCACGCGAGATTTTTCAATACTTAAAACAACATATTAAAGATTAGGTATTTACAAGGTAGTTATTAAGTTAAACCAACAGCTAAATAACTACCTTGGGTTTATCAGGATCTGAGACTCGCAAGAATCTAAAACTCGCTCACAAAAACTACGTTAGAATAACAATCTTCACTTAACAATTAATCACTCCGCAGTATTAAGTTAGCTATTTTCGGCAACTTAGCATTACAATTAGAACGGAAGATCAATAAATTGAAATAGGGATCAGCAAATCATGAAAATTTTCTTTAAGTGGTTAGGCGTCGTTGTGCTAACCATTATTATTATTACAGGCGCTATAGCCACTCACGAGTGGAAGGCAGATAAGCCTTTTTCTTTCAGAGTATTTCTCGATCGTACTCTCATTAAACAAGCACTGAATAGCCCAGAGACAATGACCTCTATTGGCGTATTTGAGAGTATCGGCATTACTGGACACAACGCTCATTTAGACGATGCGAGCGAAGCATCTTCTCGAAAAGTGTTTACTGAATTAAAGGAAGCTAAACAAGTGCTTCTGCAATATGAGAACCTTGACCAAGACCAAAAGCTCTCAAAAGAAATCGCATTATATTTATTTGATACCATCGAAGGGTTTGAAAAGTATCAACATCACAACTATCCATTCAATCAAATGTCTGGTGCCCAGAGCAACTTTCCTAGCTTTATGGACGCGCAACATGCCATTACCGATGCTCAAAGTGTTGAGAATTACATTTCACGATTGAGTGAGTCAAAACGCTATTTTGAACAAATGATGGAAGGCCTTAAAATTCGTGAAGAAAAAGGAATTATTCCGCCTAAGTTTGTAGTTCGTCGTGTTATTGATGAAATGCAAGGGTTTGTCGACAAACCTTCCACTGAAAATATTTTATATACTTCATTGCACGAAAAAATGAAAAAAACGGCCCTAATTCCGGCTGAAAAATATGATAGTTTACTCGAACAAGCTCAAACACAAATTGAAATTACTGTATATCCGACCTATAAAATGCTTATTAGCTACTTCTCTGAATTAGAGAATAAAGCGGGTAGCAACGATGGTATTTGGCAAGTGCCTCAAGGTGATGAAGTTTACAAACTCGCCCTCAGATTTTTTACCACGACTGACTACAGCGCTGATAAAATTCACAATATCGGATTGGCAGAAGTTGAGCGTATCCAAGGTGATATTTTAAATATTCTAGGCAGTGAAGGTTACGATATCACCGGCGGTTTTACGCCTGCGATAAACGATCTAGCAAATGACGACCAGTTTTATTACCCGGATACTGACGAGGGCCGAGCGCAAATTTTAGTTGACTACCAAACAATATTAGACGAAATAGATGCCGGTTTAGGCAACTCCTTTTCGCTAAAACCAAAAGCTGGAATGAAAGTAAAACGTATTCCACTATTTAAAGAAAAAACAGCACCCGGTGCTTACTATCAGCAACCCTCTATTGATGGCACTCGGCCTGGTGTATTCTTCGCCAACTTATACGATATAAAAGCAACGCCAACTTATTCAATGCGCACTTTGGCTTATCATGAAGGTATTCCAGGCCATCATTTCCAAATTGCGATTGCAATGGAATTAGAAGGTATTCCTCTATTTAGAACCATCTCCCCATTTACCGCTTACGTAGAGGGTTGGGCGTTGTACTCAGAATATTTGGCTTGGGAATTGGGTTTTCAGGATGACCCTTTTGATAATATTGGCCGACTGCAAGCTGAGCTTTTTAGAGCAGTTCGTTTAGTTGTTGATACCGGCATTCATGCTAAGCGGTGGACACGTGAAGCAGCGATTGACTATATGTTACTTAATACAGGCATGGCTGAATCAGATGTTACTTCTGAGATTGAACGCTACATTGTGCTACCAGGTCAAGCTACCGCATATAAAGTCGGCATGATGAAGATACTAGAAGTAAGAGCGAAAGCTCAAAAAGAACTCGGCGATAAATTCTCGTTAGGTGAGTTTCATGATGTAATTTTGAAAAATGGTGCTGTTCCGTTAGATATTATGGAAAGGCTAGTTGATCAATATATTGAAGATAAATTGAAATAGAAGATGTGACAGTAGGATAGTATTCATGGTTGTTGCGGCGTAATAAACCCGCGATAACTATGGCCTTCAATTATTGGCTTCTATTTGCACACAAAAATTTAGCATCTGTTGTGCAGAGCAGTTATATTGTTTATAGTTGGAATTTTTAAACACCGATGTAACCGTAATATACCTATTGTGGTAATCATTAAAACCTCATGTTTTAAGGTTCGCACACAAAATAGGACTTAATTTTTTCCTGCATAGACAAGACCTAAGTGAAAACGATTATATTGTGAATAAACTCCTAAAAATAATATTATGTTTCCTCTGTTTGTTTTCAATCGGGACATCTAACAACTTACTCGCAAACAATCTGCGCTTCCATTCATTAACTACCGCCGACGGCTTGCCTTCACATAGTGTTTACCAAACCTATCAACAGCGAAATGGTATTATCTGGTTTGGTACAGATAGAGGGGCTAGTCGTTACGACGGTAAATCGTATCGCCACTTTTTTTATTCACCGGGTACACCCAACCACATTACTAATAATTTTGTAATACAGATCTTGGAGGACCACCTAGGTAACATCTGGATCTTA
The DNA here is from genome assembly GCA_047637355.1 of Glaciecola sp. Classification (GTDB taxonomy): domain Bacteria; phylum Pseudomonadota; class Gammaproteobacteria; order Enterobacterales; family Alteromonadaceae; genus Glaciecola. Next base: position 37,267 of record JBLIKA010000012.1, read on the forward strand.
ACTGAGGATGGACTAAATAAAGTTAGAATCGATGGTGAAATTGAATACTTTCAACATGATGATTCGAAACCCGGTTCAATCAACTCCAATTGGTTACATTTTATCTATCAGGATTCAAGTAATAGAATCTGGATAGGGACCAACGAAGGTCTCAATTTATATCATGCGCAGACTAATACTTTCTCTCACTTCGTTGGGGAAATTAAAAACACCGCGAATACTATCGCCGTCTTTCAGATGGTCGAAATCAGTAACGACAATTTTTTACTTGGAACATTGCAAGGAATTGTGTTTTTCAAGCCGACAGAACAGACTTTTATACTTGAAAGCGATAAAGATAACGATGCGCCTGAATGGTACCACGATACTATCTTAGAAATGACTCTATCAAAAACCGGCCGAGTTCTGATTGGTACACAAAATGAAGGGCTAATTGATTTTGACCCTACAAGTTACAAGTCTACGCAGTACAAGGTCAAATTGGATGGAACCGGTATCGCTAGCGATACTATTACTAGCTTAGTAGAAAGACCAAGTGGGGAAATTTTGCTTGCCCATTATGAGAAAGGTCTTACGTTAATATCCTCAAACCGCCAAACTTTCTCTTTGTTAACCGCGCATGATTTTGATGAAACATCTTTGATTTCTAATCAGGTTAATCATTTATTCGAGGATCAATCAGGTTTACTGTGGGTGTCCACCGATTATGGCATTTCGACTCTATCTTATTTACAGAGCGGCAGTAACCTAATCCAAAAGCAAGCTAATGGAATGGGCCTATCGGGTATGGTCGTCTTCAATACTACGCTGATGGATAAAGAACATTTGTTGATTGCCACGTCCAGCGGTTTAAACAAGCTACGTTTGTCTGATCAGACCATAGAGCAAATTGAGTTATTGCCTGACGCACAAAAAAACCAACCAAACCCTGCCATTAGAGACGTTAATAGAGACTTAAAAGGAGACTTTTGGATCGCCTCAGCAGACGGTCTGCACCAATATAACCCCCAAAATGATAAGGTCGTGAACTATTTTAATACTGAGAATAATACTTGGGGCTTAGCGAAAACTGAGCTGACTACCGTCCGTGTAGATAATAATAACGATATTTGGATAACTGGCTATATAGATGTTGGTCTAACGAAATTCGATCCTGAGAAAGGGGTTGTAAAAAAACTTTTGAATGATGAGCTTCATGCATATACAAAAGGTGGAAATTACACCAACGATACCTTGATTTCAAAAAACGGAGATATGTGGTTAGCCACTACAGATGGTATTCACCGTATTAATCTGCAGTCCGGCTTAGAGCAACATATTCGTATGGGCAAAGATAATAGAGAGAATATCCGGATTTCTAGTATTATTGAAGATACAAACGGCACTATTTGGGCTACAACTACTGGCGTAGGTTTGGCTAAACTAAGGATTAATGATGATAACAATGTCGAAACAACATATTTCTCGACCAATGAAGGGCTCCCCAGTAATGAATTGTTCACCGTTAGCATCTACCAAGATAAACTTTGGCTAACTACTAAAGAACAACTATTTTCCTATGATACAAATAGCCAAGAGTCGACAGTTTACCCCAGTTTATTGAGCTTCCCAGGTCTCAATTTTGAAGGTGCTAGCCAGACATTAGTAGGTGACAACTTATATCTCGGTTCTAACAAAGGGCTAGTTATCGTCACCTTAAATCAAATAAAATCAAACGAATATAATGTGCCTATTCAGATAACTCAGGTCAAATCCGATGAGAAAATACGGATGCAAGGGTTAGATAATCAGAGTAAAGTTTATATATCCCATAAAAACAACAACCTATCATTCTCCTATGCAGCGTTAGATTATACTAACCCAAGTGCCAATCGTTACCGTTATTTACTGCAAGGTTTTGATGAAAACTGGGTGGAAGCTGGAAATAAAACAAACGTAACCTATAACAATCTCAGTGCCGGCACTTATACTTTTAAAGTCACCGCTAGCAATAGTGATGGCAAATGGAGCGATCAAGTATCTGTATTTACTTTTGAAATAGAACAAGCTTGGTGGTTTTTCGCTCTATGGTCACTTGCTGGCCTTCTTGCACTTGCACTATTATTATTCATTATAAATAGGCGGTTACATATTAAGAAGCTCCATCAGAAAGCAAACCACGACAACCTGACAGGTCTTGCAAACCGCTATAATTTTAATAAACGTGTTGAGCAACTCATTGCTAAACCTAACAATATTTTTACGCTACTCATAGTCGATTTAGACGGATTTAAAGAAGTGAATGATATCTACGGTCATGCAGTAGGGGACGAGTTGTTGATACAAGCATCAGCACGAATGAGAAATGTGTTGAGAGACGATGACTTACTAGCGCGCTTGGGGGGGGATGAATTTGCAATTATCATTAATAAGCGGAGCCAATCTAGCGGACTGTTAACTATCTCAGAACGATTACGCCAAACCTTGGAAAGTCGTTATAAGTTGACTAACCATACAGTAAGTGTTTCGGCAAGTATCGGTGGTGCTCGCTTTCCCTCAGACACCAACAATAAAGACTCACTGCTAGTTTATGCAGATACAGCCATGTTTGCTGCTAAGCAAAGCGGCAGAAATTCGGTTCGTTTCTTTAACGAGTCATTAAGTAAAGAGCTTGAGAAAAGAACAGAGCTAAAACAGAAGTTGCGATCAGCTATCGATAATGAAGAATTTGAGCTCTATTATCAGCCTCAGATTGATCAATTTTCCAACCAAATAACTGGATTTGAGGCCTTAATACGATGGTTTCAGCCAGACGGAACAGCGATTGCACCCGACGTTTTTATTCCTGAAGCAGAGCGCAATGGCTCCATTGTCCAAATAGGGCGCTGGGTATTATCCTCAGCCTGCAAACAAGCGGCAATATGGCATGAACAAGGCCTTTTCCCAGGTAAAATCTCGGTTAATGTATCCGCCGATCAAATCACTAAATCCGATATAGTCAACGACGTAGAAGAAGCCTTAAAACAGAATGCCTTATCTCCCGAATACCTAGAGCTAGAAATTACGGAATCAGTTTTAGTCGACAATATTGATTTAACTCTCGACATTCTAACTAAGCTTAGGGTTCTGGGAGTTAGTATCGCCTTGGATGACTTTGGTACTGGTTACTCTTCGCTTAATTATTTAACTAAATTCCCTATTGATACATTAAAGATTGATAGGTGCTTCATTCAGAGTATTGAAACAGATGCGCCCACAAAAATAGTGCTGAAAAACATTTACACACTAGCAGACGATTTATCAATGAAAGTGATTGCTGAGGGGGTTGAAACAGAAGCACAATTGCAGATATTAGCTAGTCTTCAAGGCCGAATTATCCAAGGTTTTTATTATAGTGCGCCGTTGAGTGCAGAAGGTGCAACTAAACTACTCGTTGATAAAACCACTTAAGTAATTTGGTTTAGCCATTTAGTGATTGGTAGTTTTGCTGTTTCCAAGACTCTTAACTAAAAGCATCTTGCTCTTTAGGCACTAAATAGTAAAACGCGCGAGCGCGCAAGTTATTAATACGAAAAAAATGAGGATTAAAGTTAGGGTATTATACCTATTGTTCACTTATCGTCATTGAGAGAGAATGAATTTTTGCGTCCCTGATTGACCTTTAGCAAATGACGAGTCTAAGACTCGTCATTTTTTTAACCAACCTATTTCTGCTCCCAACGCAATCCCGTCGAGAACCGACTATCAAACCCCATCCATGGCTCGGGCAGTTTGCTATCCACCGACACTTGATCGGAGCTTTCAGACAAATTCAAGTAATCGCAGGTTGCAGCTTGTTTTTTAACATGACAATCCATCATCGCTAAAACAAAGTGTTTGTTAATGTCGTTTAAGACTGCACTTGACCATGCAGATTCATAATAGTGACCAAAATCAGTTTCACTACCCCAAGCTTCTTTTGGCGCAGGATGAGGAGCAATATTATGACGAGCATTTATCATTGTAAGTAAGTACGTACTAGGGGCTTGGGTTCTTTCATATAAAGACTGTATACCCGCATAACCAGAAATATCATCAAGATTTCCTGATACAAATAATGTAGGCACTGGAATACCGGCAAGACTTTTATCTGTAAATAAATCATTCTGACCGCCCCATGTAGCAAACGTAATTGCCGCCTTCCACTTCTCGTCAACTTTTGGATTATCATACTGCCCTGCAGCACAGCTATTTAATGCTTTTTGCACCAACCCCAGCATATTTTCATCCTGCGTTGAGGTATACATTCCAGCTTGCTGGAGCGAGAAATTGTAACACCCGCCCACTGTATTTAATGCACCAAATGCCCCCATTGAATAACCAATTAGGCCAGCATTGTTGGGATCAATAACGTCGCTTAAAAAGTGTTTTTCCTGAGTAATAAAATCCAAAGTAAATTGCTGATCACGACTGCGGTTCATTAGCGTACTTGGAAAACCATTGAACGGCGCATTTACCATATCAACATCTTCGTTTGTTGAATCGGTGTGATCAATAGCTACCACTGCGTATCCGTGGCTAGCTAAATGCTCCCCGAGGTAAAACATAATTTGTCTGTAGCCAGTGTAACCATGTGATATGACCACAACCGGATATTTAGATTCAGACGCTAATGGAGCAACGTCTCTCGCCGCATTGGCTTGAATGCTGAATTTTTTGGCTAATCTAGTTTCGTTTTCATAAGAAGTTAAAGGAGTGCTGTCCTTGTAGTCAGCTGGATACCAAACCTCAATTTTGAGCGTTCTCGGCTTAATTTGGTTCGCTAATAAATCTACATAGTTTTCATTAGTAATATCTAATGTCTTAACGCCCACCTTATACTTCCCGGATGATGCTAGTTCAGGTTGCATATCGGGGTGGACTTTAGGGTACAACTGTTGAGGCTGCATTTGTTTGGTTTCAGTGATTTTGGAAGTTGCATCCACAGTTTCTGTATCATCGCCTGCTTCATTAATTGGATTACAACCACTAACTAATGAGACAACTAGTAAACAGGAACAAAGCAGTAAAGCCGATTGCGCCTTTCCAATGCTGTTTTTAGTATTTTCAACATGCCGATTCATAATGGTCTCATTTTCCTTATTATTATGTTGGACGTGGTTCTTTTAGCTGTGCTTCTTTTAGTTATGCCTCTATAGATTGTTGTTCTTTGGGTTGTGTTTCTACTCGTTATTATTCGCCCTCATATCTAAGGCCCCACTGACCACGCAAGATATCCATTGTCTGCATTACTTGCAAACTTTCTCCATGCGGCAATATTGGACTTTGTAACAACCCTTGTTGTATACAATCTTGCATATGTTGTATTTCAAAGCTGAAATTTTCGTTAACACCAAATGGGTAACTATGAGTTTGCGGCTCTTGTTCATCTTTGTGAACAGAGAAACCTTGGGCAGCAAAGAATTGAGGTATTCGAATATAGCCCTCAGAACCTGAAATTAGTGCTTCCCAAGGCGCTGATTGAGTATATCCCGATGATAATGAAGCGATGCGTCCATCACTATATTCAAATAAATAAGATGACCGTTCATCGACACCAGTGGTGTCCATTATAGCTGAGCTTTGAATTTTTTCAGGAGCCTCGCCAAATACAATGAATGCGAATGTAATTGGGTAAATCCCAAGGTCAAGCAATGCTCCACCAGCCAATTTTTTATTACGAAGTCGATGACTTTCATCCAGCTTTCGATTAATACTAAAATCTGCTCTGACACTCAACACATCGCCAATAACATTATCTGAAAGCGCTTTTTGCAACATACGAATAGCGGGTAAAAAACGAGTCCAAACTGCCTCCATAAGAAAGCACTTATTTTCCCGTGCTAGTGCGTAGAGTTCAGCAGCTTGTTGGGCGTTTAATGTAATGGGTTTTTCACACAAAACGTGTTTATGATTTTGCAAGCACAACTTAACTGACTCATAATGAAAATTGTGTGTATTGGCAATATAAACGGCCTGAACATTACTGTCATTTACCAGCGCTTCATAACTGTTGTATACGGAGCGAATATCATGTTGAAACTTTTGATTTTCTGCCCATGCATGAGCTCGTTGCATCGAATTAGAGGCGCAGGCAATCAATTTCCCGGAATCAAGACAAGCCAATCCGTCTGCGAAAGTATTCGCTATGTGGCCGCAGCCTATTACACCCCAATTTAGCATTATTTATCCTTAAACCGTTGTTAAATTCATAGTCATTAACCAGTAATAATAATCTAAATTAATCTTTTCGCTAGCTCAGTTATTTTTAGTCCCTCGCCCGCGCTACAAACATAGATATTCGCGATCAAATTGAATTTTTTTTCGTATTCTGCTTCAACTGCTTTAGTAATTGAAGCAATGTCTTCGGTTCTGCATAAACACACAATTGCGCCGCCAAAACCACCGCCAGTCATCCTCACAGCTCCTCTGTCTTGCAAAGCAGCGGCACAGATTTGCACTAAGCCGTCAGTTGCTGGCACTGTCACTTCAAAATCATACTTCAAAGATTGATGAGATGCGGTCATCAATTCACGCAACACGCTCATATCATTATTTTTCAGCGCTTCTACTGCATCTAAAACACGCTGATTTTCACTAATAACGTGGTGTGCACGCTTGTATTCGTTTGCACTTAAACTGTCTTTTACAGCATTTAACTTTGCCATATCAGCGCCCCGCAAGGTGCTAACTTGCATCTTCTTAGCAGCTTGCTCACAATCAATTCGACGCTGATTATATTCGCTATCAACAAGTTTTCGAGGATAATTTGAATTCACGATAACAATGGCTAAATCGTCTGGGATTGACACCGCTTTGGTTTCTAAACTTTCACAATCCAACAGCATCGCATGCCCTTTGACTCCGCAAGCAGATATCATTTGGTCCATTACGCCACATTGGCAATCAATAAAGTCATTTTCTGCGGCTTGTCCTAATACGGCTATGGTGGAAGCCGGTAGACTAAGCTCACAGGCATAATTAAACATACCACCTACGGATACTTCTAGTGCAGCTGAAGAAGATAGACCACTGCCCTGAGGAACATCACTATCAATAAGCATATCAAAACCATTGAGTACGAAACCTTCGCGCTTAAATACAAAAGCAACAGCCCTGATGTAATTCCCCCACTGAGAATCACCCGGCACTATTTCCTGGCTAACATCGAATTGTTCGATTTCACCTGGATAATCAGTTGAATGCACGTTGATTACGTTATCACTGCGCTTTTTGAACAATATGCGCGTGCTATATTGCAACGCACAAGGCAAAACGAAACCGTTGTTATAGTCTGTGAATTCGCCAATTAAATTAACTCGACCAGGCGCATTTGACAACGCAGTTGGATAGGCTCCATAGAGCTCAACAAAGGCCTTATAAAAATGAGAGTTTTGTATGTTTTTGGTCATCGTATCGCCCAACATAATCTTTTCAAAGCCTTAGTCCTTGTAATGTGAAGAAGGAACATCACGGAGGATCTTCGCAGCTGTTTCTGCGGTTAAATCGCGTTGGCTTTCTGCTAACATTTCATACCCAACCATATGCTTTTTTACGGACGCTGAGCGCAACAATGGTGGATAAAAATGAGCATGTAATCGCCAATGTTTAGCATCGTCTAAATCAAGTGGGGCATTATGCCAACCCATTGAGTATGGGAAGCTACAATTGAAAACGTTGTCATATCGTATAGTGAGTTCTTTGAGTACTTTTGCTAGGGCATGCGATTGACTATCATCAAGCTGCCCAATGTTTTGCACCGCATCTTTGCATATCAGCAATGTTTCAAACGGCCATTTTGCCCAATATGGAACAACAACCAACCAGTGCTTATTTTCTATAACAATGCGCTGCCTCTCGGCCTGCTCTTTTTCAATATAAACTTCAAGTAAACTACGTTGATGCTTCGTGTAAAAAGCGAGTTGACGTTCTTCTTCTATTTGAATTTCAGTAGAACGGTGATTATGTGCCCAAATCTGACCATGTGGATGAGGCTGTGAGCACCCCATTACTTCACCTTTATTTTCAAAAATATGAATGCAGGAATAGCTCGATGATAACTCAACAAATTGCTGCTGCCATGTATTGACCACTTCAGCAATTTCATTTACTGATAGTTCAGGTAATGTTTCATTGTGCTTAGGAGAAAAGCAAATGACTCGAGCTGCGCCGGTTGCCGCTTCGGCTTCAAATAACTCATCAGGGTCTATACAAGCATCATCGCTGAGGGTTGGTGTTAATGCACCAAAATCATTAGTGAAGACGTGAGTATATTCATAATTTGGATTTGTATCTCCATTTGCTCTCGTATTAGTTGGGCACAAAGGACAATTTGAGTCATGAGAAGCAGGAGAAGTTTCAGTGGGGCTTTCTGTTGCTCCCAACCAAGGACGATTATTGCGATGTGGAGAAACTAAAACCCACTCACCATTTAACAAATTCTTGCGGCGATGTGTAAATTCGTAGCTTTTAGTCATACTTTAGTAGCACCTAATAAATCCAACATATTTGATTAACCCTGACCCAATATTCAATTCTTATGTTAGCTTTCACAAGTTTACAAATCAACATTAATCGTATTTATACGATAAAAAGATCATTTTAGTATAATTTATTTTATAAAATAAAATAACGATTAAAACCCGTTAAAAAATCAAACTATTTTCATACAAATCATGAGCTTAATTATTTTAACGGCTCACTATAATAGAACAAATTGTTAATATTTTGTCAAAAAATAGTAATATTTATTTATCTAATTTAACCAAAATTGTTGTAATTCTCGCTCAATTGATTATATTTATACGATAAATAGGTTTTAATCTATTTGTTCTGTGCCCACACACACACACACAAATATCAGCACGTTAAATATAAGAAAGCTCGACTAAGCAAAGGGGAAACACAAATGAATAAAACATTATCAACGTTTGGTAAACGCACATCGGTTGCTATTGCAGTGGCTGGAGCGTTACTAAGCTCAAATCAAGTTATGGCTCAAGAAGAATCAGCTTCTGATCCAGTAGAAGTGATCCTTGTCAGCGGAATTAGAAGCAGCCTTAAAGCTTCTATGGATGATAAGAAAAACTCAAACCTAGTGTCTGATGGTATTAAAGCAGAAGACTTAGGTAAATTTCCTGACTTAAATGTCGCTGAATCATTGCAACGTATTACCGGTGTTGCTATTGACCGAAGCGGTGGCGAAGGCCAAGCAGTTACCATTCGTGGTTTCGGTCCTCAATTCAACACAGTACTTGTTAATGGTCGTCAAATTGCCACTGACAGTGCAGGCCGTGCATTCAATTTCGACGTATTAGCCGCTGACCAAATTGTTGGTGCAGATATTTATAAGAGTACTAATGCAACTATGCAAGAAGGTGGAATTGGCGGCACAATCGGTCTTATCACCGCGAAGCCATTCGACTATCAAGGTTTCAAGGCTGTTGCCTCTGTTAAAGGCATGTATGAAAGTTTGAGTGAGAAAACATCTCCTTCGGTTTCGGCATTGGTAAGTAATACATTTAATGATGACACTATGGGCGTATTATTAGCTGTAAGTCATCAAAAACGCGACATACAGATTAACCAAATCGCAACTGCAGGTTGGAGAGGTGGTCAGACGATTCAAAACAATCGCGATGGTATTTTGTTCTCAAACGCGTATATTCCAAGAAACTGGGACCAAATCGTTGATAATCAAGAGCGCACTCGCACAAACGCAAGCATCGTGTTTCAGTATGCACCATCAGACGATATTACTATTAGCTTAGACGGCTTCGTATCAAAATTCGAAGTTGATTCAGTGGTTACCGATCTCGCATCTTGGTTTGAACCTGATCGTGTTGGTTCAGCTACGATTGACCCAGCGACCGGCACTTTGCTTACATTTAGCCAAGACATAGGTTTAGATGCGCAAGGTAGTGGTAATCCTGCGAGTGATTTCGTATCAGCAACACGTAACTCGCGTGATGTTACTAACGATGGTTTTGGTTTGAATGTTGAATGGGATATTAACGATTCATTAAAAGCAGAGTTCGATTTATCAACGTCGTCTGCTGAAAATGACCGAGCTGGTAAAGACCGTTTTAACGTTGTAGGTATTATTAATAACTACTCGTTCGATGGCACTGGCAGTGTTCCTACTGTGCAACATGACGGTTTTGGAAATGGTAATTTACCTGACGCTTCTTTGTCTCGTTTACATTACAACGAACAAGGTTTTACACGCACTGAGCAAGACGAAATCAGTGAACTCAAAGCGGACTTTACTTACCGTCCAGATAGCGACGTGTTAGATAATGTTAAATTTGGTGTTTACAGACAAGAACGTGAGAAAAATTCATTCCAGATCTCTGCAGGTCAATGTGCGTTCTGTGGTTACGGCACTGCTGCGCCAAATGATGCGATCAACTTCCGTCCATTTACTGCGAATAACTTCTTCCCTGGTTTAATTGATACTTTCTACACTTATGATGGTGATGCGATGGTCGATTACCTAGCGTCTACTGGCAACCCAATTGTTCCTACATTGCAAAACAACCGTTACACAATCAATGAAGACATTACTAGCCTGTATATGGATTTCACCTTCGTATATGATTTAGGTGACATGCCTTTATCAGTCAATGTTGGAGCGCGTTACGCACAAACTGATATCGCTGTTTCTGCAGTTCAAAGCTTCTTAACCGATATCATTCCTACAACAGATGCTACCTTGTTCCAAAACGTATTTGGCCCAGCGACAGATATTGTACAAGGTGGCAGTTACGCTAACCTTTTACCGAGTGTGAATGCTAAATTACAAGTGACTGACGAAATGATCGTTCGTTTCTCTGTATATGATTCGTTAACTCGTCCAACAATGAGCCAATTATCGCCAGCGACTACGTTTAATGAGCCCCGCCGTCAGAATTTAACTGCATCAGGTGGTAACCCTGTATTGAAGCCGTTCCAGTCAGCCAACTGGGATATTTCATTCGAGTATTATTATGGCGATGCTAATTTATTGACGTTCGCATTCTTTAATAAAGAAGTAGATAACTTCATTACTCGATTGACTGGCCCGGAAACCTACACGCTAAATGATCGTTTAAATACGCCTAATAACAGATGTAGCGTTACCAACACTGCCCTTTGTAGCGATGATGCAACAGCAAGCGCAGACGAGCTCAATGGTTTAACAGAACTGTATACAGTTACCCGCCCACAAAATGGTGATGCTGCGACAGTTACCGGTTATGAAATTGGTTTAACTCACTTGTTCGACAACGGTTTTGGTTTTCAAGCAAACGCGACAGTCGTAGACAGCAACGTTTCATTAAGCAGCGATTCCACTCAGTCGTTTGCTCTTGAAGGCTTAGGTGATTCTCAAAATTTAGTCGTTTTCTATGAGAAAGACAAGATCCAAGCTCGTGTTGCTTATAACAATCGTGAAGGTTTCTTGCGCGCGATTGATAACGGCTTTAATGGTGAACCAATTAACACTGAAACATTCGGTCAATGGGACGTTAGCGCAAGCTACGACATTGATGAAACGTTCACCGTATTCTTAGAAGGTATCAATATTACTGAAGAAGAATTGGTTCAAACAGGTCGTTTCCCTAACCAAACTTACTCAATAGAAGACAATGGGCGTCGCTTTGCATTTGGCGTACGCGCGGTATTCTAAGAGAAAGAACAAGTAAGCACGTTTGACTTCGTGAATGCCAGCCTTTGTTTCCCGGGCTGTGCATTCACACTTTGTATTAAGGTTCTGCATAAAGGCTGTGTATAAAGCCTTTATTTTACAACTAGAGCGCACATCTAAAGCTCAAATCATATTTACTTCAGTTCACACAGCGTTTATCGTTGCTTAGGGTAAAAGCCTTTTGAAACTAATTATTTAACGGATTTCGCAAGCTATGTCTGAAGTCATAAGAACAATTGCAATTGTAGGTGGTGGTACAGCCGGTTGGCTAAGTGCAGCTATTATTGCAGCTCATCATAAATCAAAGTCCGGCGACAGTAATGCGCCCGGCATTAATATCAAGTTAATTGAATCATCTGATATTCCCACCGTAGGCGTTGGCGAAGGTACATGGCCAACCATGAAAAATACGCTACG